>CAZGVP010000424.1:0-2861 GCA_964529135.1 uncultured Caulobacterales bacterium
ACAGCGAGACCACAATACGACTAGCTTATAAATTGTCGAGTTCAACGCCTTGTTATGCATGTTTGTCTCTAAAAATCCACTAAATCATCAAATATTGAGTTACACATGTGATCGCATTCGTTCGATCAATTCGTTTAAATATTCCTGTACGGTAAAAAATAATCCCTTGTCTGTTGTTCCTTTTCCGTCAAGGTCGCGATCAGGAAAAAGAATATATCCTGTCTCACAATCATCCCTGCCGAGCGAAATAAAATTTATAGTCTCAGGTTTCGCTGTTTGATGCACTAATAGGTTATTTCGCACCAAGAGCAGGGATCGGGGTTTAAAACCTTTCAGTTTGGGCAAGAAAGAACCGTTAAGATCCCTTCTAGCTGTTTCCGCTGCATTCCATAGCTCTGCATAGATAGCTCTGACATGATATTCAGATGCCAACCCTGTTTCTCTCATTGCATCCTGATGTACTCCAACATTTTTTGATTCACCTTGCTTCAAATTGGCTATTACCTCACCCATAGAGTGAACGCTATCTTCAAACTCGGATCTTGCTTTTAGATACTGATTGAACCCGTACTCCGCTTTCTCAAGACAATCAACGATGTATAGAGATGAAACATGAGAATAATCGTTTTCTATTGAATTAGCGTAGATCTTGGCGACTTTTATTGCTTCAGGAAATAAATTCTGATTCATAATCCTTAGCGCGACTATATTAATCTGACTATTATGGCTTGCATTGGATGTTGTCTGGATTCCGATTTTATTAGAGCAGTAAAAGGTCTATTTTTGCATAACATTCATATTCAGTATCGCGAGACGTGAACCTTTACGTTAACTGAAGCGATAAAATACGTCACGTGACGTATTTCCCCACTCACAATGGCAGGCCGTGCGTAAAATATTAATGTTTTTAGACGTTTACCCGAACTGCAATTTATCTGACGTAAATAAATACGTCAATTTACTTAGTAATTTCACAGGTGCTTTTTGACTCGTACAAAACCTGGCGGCAGTTAACAGATATGCAAAACCCTTTTGCAAAGTAAACACCCCTATCCCCAATTTGTAACAGTGCCTAGCTGCTTCTAAGCCGAAAAATCAACTTGCTCAGGCTTAAGCTCAGGGCAATCCAACTCACTAAGCTTTCACAACATCCAATCCCTCCCTGTTAGTCCCCTTAAGCCACTGAAAATTAGTTGAGGTCTTTCATTGCCACATGTGTTGCATCGAAAGACTCCAAAACGATACGACCTCGATCACTCCGGCTCTTCACTCTCAACCACATCCGCCTTAGGCAAATGCCCCTCCAGATGACTCATATCTACAGCATCGCCATACTTCTCTTTAATAGCATCCATCGCAAACACACGCTTACCAAAAAACTGTTCCTCACCAATCCGGTCATACAGCCCGGATCGTTTAAGCGCATCAGTCACCTTGAACTTTGCACGGGTTATATAAAAATCAATCCCCGTTTCCTGTAACCGTTCTGACATATGCGTGAGCATTTCCTCACCGGTTGCATCAATCTGATCCACTGCCTCCAGATCCAGTACAAGGACCTTTAACTTTGGCTTGTCCGCCACTGCATTTAGCAGCTGCTTTTCGAGGTAACTGGCGTTAGCAAAATACAAATCACCGTCGTAGCGGAAAATTGCCATGTTCTGGCTGGTTTCCATACCGAATTTTTCGGCATCGCGGAACGTGCCATCTGCATCCATTGAAACTTCGGCAAAATGCGGCCGCATAGTCTTATAAATATAAAACAACAACGACAGCACCACGCCCATAAAAATACCCCATTCCAGATGCGGTGCAAAAATCAAGGTACCGGCAAACACAACAAAAGCGACGATGCCATCATGTGGATTGACCGTCCATGCGTGCTTAAATGGCTCGAAGTGAATCATGCCAATCACTGCCATAATAATCACCGCTGCCAATGTTGACACGGGCAAGTGATATAACAGCGGTGTTAAAAACAACAGCGTCACACCAACAATAATTCCGGAAACAATGGCAGTGAAACCCGTTTTTGCACCGGCATCAAACGCTACTGCTGTGCGTGAGAAAGAACCAGAGACTGCATAACCCTGCGTGACTCCGGCAACCACATTGGCCAGCCCCTTGCCCACCATTTCCTGATTAGCCGATAGATGCTGTCGCGTTTTGGAGGCCACTGCCTTGGCAATGGAAAAGGCCTCGACAAAACTCAGCAGCGCAATCATAAATGCCGGCATCAAAAGGGAAGTAATATCCCGAGGGTCCATCGTTGGCACAACAAACGACGGCAGCCCGCTCTCAATCTCGCCGACGACCTTGCCGCCCATTCCTTCATAACCCACCAGCCAGGCTATAACGGTGGCCGCGACCACGGTAAACAATATCCCCGGGAGGGTTGGTGTGAACTTCTTGAAGCAATAGAGCAACACCATAGAAAACAGCCCCATCGCCAGTGTTGGAAAGTGCGTCTGGTCCGGAATGGCCAGCAGTAGATTCCAGAGCGTCTCGTATAGATGACTACCGGAAACATTCTCAATTCCCAGTAATTTACTCACCTGCAAGCTGCTAATAACAATCGCTGCCGCATTGATAAAGCCAATTACCACTGGATGCGACAGAAAATCCACCATCATGCCGAGACGCAGGAACCCGAGTATCAGCTGCATCACGCCCGCCATAATCGCTATTATCGCTGCATAGGCGATATACTGGCTCGGTTCTAAATTCAGCGGAATCAGCGCGGCCGCGGTCATCAGCGAGATAATAGCCACCGGCCCATTTTGTAACTGGCGTGAAGAACCAAAGAGTGCCGCCACAATGGGTACCAGAAAGGCTGCGTACAGCCCGATTTGCGGTGGCAG
>CAZGVP010000425.1:0-2839 GCA_964529135.1 uncultured Caulobacterales bacterium
AACCTTGATAAGGGGCTATAATTTCAGGCCTATTTACTGATATTCAACGGTCTTGGATCACTGTTCAATGACCAGATAAAATTTCTACAATTACCTTCATATGAATATGTCTGATCTTTTTGTGATGGAGTTGCCGTTGGTATCATGCGGTGACGGGCTGGAGCGCATCTCTCATGATTACTTCAAAAGCAATTGTGTATATGTGAGTAGGACTCACCACTTGCATTTTTAAATGCATGATAATCACCCTGAAGAGGAACGCGATACGCCAATTTTTACCAATGTTAATCCTTACGCAACATTCGTAAATACACATAATAATAGATTACACACTGAAATTCTTTGGTCTATTTATTATGGTGAGGAATCATTCGCGTTTCCCCAGGTTTTGTAAACAAGTTTATATCTCTATATTCGGGTGCGCGTTTTGACTGTTCTTCCGGTAGCGCTGCAGGCACATGAATGCCGATGGCGTCATCTGCATTGATCCGGTTTTTGAGAATATTGCGACCATCTTCAGATAAGAAAAACCAATAAGGTGGAAAAGCCATATTGGTACGTTTTGCTGACCAGTGATCCGTATATGGTAAGAAATTTTCATCACTAGTATCAGCATCACCCATGTGTATAACGGTGATGTCATCACCAAGAGTTACTCGGAAGACAAGGTTTTGTATGTTGCGGCGGCTTATACCGCCCGCGTGTGGTATGCGAACTGCTTCTATGTCAATGCCATCTATACTCAAAGATAATGGGGTATCACCATAAGCAAGTGTAATTGGTGTTATGCGAAGATCATCAACCAAATCACTCACACCATCAATTTCCAGCATAGCTGTTATGGCTTGTTCTGGCGCGTATAGTTTAGTGTTTGGATTTGCTCGTATAAAGGAGACCATATCAGTTGGGGAGAAATGATCGCCATGGTAATGGCTAATCAATACAGCATCTATATTATCGAAAGGAGCATGCCCTGCTATAATTTGAGCGCGCATTTCTTTAGGGACTGGCTGATAAATATTGAAGACCTGATCAAATAAAGGGTCGAAGACGATTTTTATGATTCTGTCGCCTTTGGTTTTTGTAATCATAACACCTTCATTGGCTATATAGGTTGCTAATGCGTGTTTTGATTTCGAGGTGTCAGGTTGCCCACTTTTGTGATGGGCGTCGTGTGCGCTATGTGCAGATGGCAAATCGTATACCGCCACAATAATCAGTATAGATAGTAGCCGAAAAAATAACTGTTTCATGTTGGTAAATCTCTATTCAAAAAGTGCTATTTGAAGCATTTGGTTTATTAGCCAGCGTGACCTTGCCGTAATCAAGATAGTAGGGACAGGGCAGAAATTGTATTGATGCTTGCGGTAGTTTATTTTTCTGCTCGGATGGCAGTCAGCATATAATTCACGCTACTGTCTTGTGAAATTCGCCATAAATCCAGAAGGGGATTGTAACTAACACCTGTCTGGGTCGTTACACTCATGCCTGAACTGGTTAGTGCGTGGTTTGCCTCTTCCGGCTTTACAAATTTACGTGGATCATGGGTGCCCATAGGGAGCCAGCGTAAAATGTACTCTGCTCCAATTTTCGCAAGCGCCAACGCTTTAGCCGTGCGGTTGATTGTTGCCATGATCATGATGCCTCCTGGCCTTACCAGCGATGCGGAGGTTTGCAGAAACAAATTTACATCAGCTACATGCTCTACCACCTCCAAGTTTAGTACGATATCAAAGCCTGGCTCAGGGTTTGTTGCTCTCTCATTTTCTATAAGTGCTTCGACAGTGGTGGCACGATAATCAATTTTCAATTCTGTCGGGGCCGCGTGAGCAAGCGCGGTTTTGATGTTCCGCTCAGAAGCATCAATAGCTGTGACATTGGCGCCTAAACGATGCATTGGTTCAGCAACAAGACCGCCGCCACACCCCACATCCAGTAGACGTAAACCTTCGAGTGGGCGTTTTTTCAGGCGGTCGCGACCAAAATGGGTGCAAACGCTATCGCGAATAAAAGCCAGTCGTACCGGGTTAAATTTATGAAGTGGCTTGAATTTGCCAAATGGATCCCACCATTCTTCGGCGATCGCTGTGAACTTTTTGACTTCTTTAGGGTCTATTGTCGTGCTTTTTTCTTGTGATTGTCCACTAAAATTGGAATTTTCGGCTGCTTTGGGTTGATTTGCCATGAAAACACCTTGTGGTTGTCATTTATTAGGAGGAAGGCTGCTACTCCCTTGTCCTGTCAGGACTTCCCTACTAGAGATAGCGCGAATGTGCCTGTAAGCAAGGGCAGCAAGGTCGCATGATCACGCTTTGTTGCAGATCAGAATTTGAGGCTAATTTACCTGTAATGGGAAGAGTTTAATAAGGAAGTCAATGCGCTATGTCGCGGATTGTAATGAAATTCGGGGGCACGTCAGTTGCGGATCTGGAACGGATTCGCAATGTAGCCCGCTTTGTCCAGCGCGAGGTAGACGCCGGACACTCAGTTGTTGTGGTTGTATCAGCGATGTCAGGGCAGACCAATCGGCTGGTGAGCCTATGTGAAGAAGCGGGCGCTCCTGCTGCGGCGCTTGATGCACGGTCCATAGAATATGATGCTATTGTTGCTAGTGGAGAACAGGTAACTTCAGGCCTATTGGCTTTAGTACTTCAGAACATGGGTTATCGAGCGCGTTCTTGGCAAGGATGGCAGATTCCATTAAAAACGGATCAGGCGCACGGGAAAGCTAGGATTGCCGAGATTCCTGAAACTAATATTGGTCCGGCCATCGATGGCGGCGAAATCGCAATTGTTGCCGGGTTTCAGGGGATTGCTCCTGATGGGCGTATTGCAACAT
>CAZGVP010000426.1:0-2838 GCA_964529135.1 uncultured Caulobacterales bacterium
ATGCGTTGCCCAGCGCGTATGACCTATGCCTGCGGTCCCGTCTAAAGGCTGTCCTGCCAACGCTTTACGCAAATTAGACAGCTTTCCTTCGGCACGGCGGCGATCCAATCCGGATGGCGTTACGGCTCCGATGCCCGCACTGTCATAGCCACGATATTCGAGCCGCTGTAGGGATTCCAGCAGCCGATCAGCAACGCCATCACGGCTCAAGATACCAATAATTCCGCACATAGTTTCTACTCCGGCGATGCCTTTTCACAATACAACTTGTTTGGCGCGTTATGGACAAAACAACAAGTGAGAAGGCATATCAATTGCATAAAATTTCACAGATGTAATTCACTCTATTTTTGATCACATCATTTATATAAACTGCAAAGCTTCTTCTCCAGGACATAAAACGCCTAAGCATAATCATAGAACAGCCACGTTTCCTGTGCCAAATGGTACACATAACAAGACTTCAAGGGCCTTCAGGAATGACACGTAAATACTTTGGCACCGACGGGATCCGCGGGACAGTCAACACCAGTCCAATGACACCTGAAATCGCGATGCGTTTAGGCATGGCAACCGGGCGATATTTTCGGCGCGAAGCAGGACGGCGGCATTCGGTCGTTATCGGCAAGGATACGCGGCTGTCTGGCTATATGGTTGAACCAGCTCTTGTTGCAGGCTTCACCTCAGTAGGTATGGACGTCACCTTATTTGGCCCCCTACCCACACCTGGCGTTGCCATGATGACCCGCTCGCTGCGTGCCGACCTTGGCGTTATGATCTCAGCCTCCCACAATGCTTATCAAGACAATGGCCTCAAGCTGTTCGGTCCTGATGGCTATAAGCTATCAGATAAGATTGAGCTGGAAATTGAAGAGATGATGGACAAACCGCTCGATTACAAATTGGCAGCCCCGAGCGAGCTTGGCCGCACAACACGCATTGATGAAGCAACATCACGCTATATCGAAATCGTGAAAGCAACGTTTCCTCGCGGCATGCGTCTGAGCGGTTTGCGGGTCGTCATCGATTGCGCAAATGGCGCTGCATATCAGGCCGCCCCACGCGCGCTCTATGAACTGGGCGCAGAGGTTATCCCAATCGGCGTCAAACCGAATGGGTTCAACATCAATGACGAGGTTGGCTCAACCGATACACGGGCCTTGAAAGAGACCGTAAAGAAATATCGTGCTGACATCGGTGTTGCTTTAGATGGAGATGCAGATCGTTGCATCATCATCGACGAAAAAGGAAAAGAGATCGACGGAGATCAACTGATTGCCCTCATCGCAACAGAATGGAAAAACTCCGGTAAACTGGCCAAGTCTGGCGCCGTTACAACGATCATGTCTAATCTAGGCTTGGAGAACTACCTTAAAGCCCAAGACTTGGCACTAGAACGCACGAAAGTCGGCGACCGTTACGTTGTCGAAAAAATGCGCAAAGATGGTTACAATGTTGGCGGAGAACAGTCAGGGCATATTGTCCTGTCAGACTTCTCAACAACAGGCGATGGCCTCATGGCTGCAATCCAGGTTCTTGCTGCACTGGTACGCTCTGACAGGCCTCTCTCAGAGATTGGCAATGTCTTCACGCCCGTGCCGCAAAACCTGATCAATGTACGATACGCCAAGGGTAGCCAGCCACTTGAGAACGCTGAGGTAAAAGCGGCCATCGCCAAGGTTAAAAAACGGCTTGGCAAATCTGGCCGTTTGGTTATCCGCAAATCCGGCACCGAACCCCTTATCCGCATCATGACCGAGGCAACCGACAAGACCAAAATGCTTGAAGCTGGTGAGGAAATTGCAGAACTGGTGCGTCACGCAAACTAGTTTAGCTTTGCGCGACCGGCAGCTTTTAAGCAAGCCTTGGGTGAATATCAATTGACAAACCATGCGCGCGCGCCGGATATAGGCTCAGAATCGTAGATACCAAGCATGATGACGCAAGCGCTTAAGTAGCCTTATTTCATGAGTGAAACGAGGGAATATTGGTCATGGCAATTAACTTTATTGACCTGTCAGCGCAGCGCGAGCGCATACAGTCTGACATAGAAAAACGTATTGCCAAAGTGCTCGGCGAAGGGCGCTATATTATGGGTCCGGAAGTTGTGGAGCTTGAAGCTACACTGGCAGACTTTGCAAATGCAAAGCACGCACTGACCTGCGCGAACGGTACAGACGCGCTTATATTGCCGATGATGGCTTGGGAAATTGGTCCGGGTGACGCTGTCTTCTGTCCCTCCTTTACCTATTGTGCCAGCGCTGAAGCCATTGCCCTCCTTGGTGCCACGCCCATCTTTGTCGATATTGATCCTGAAACCTACAATATGTGTCCGGCCAGTCTTCGCCGCGCTATCGAAGATGTAGAAGCGGCAGGTTCATATACGCCGCGCGCTGTCATGACCGTCGATCTCTTTGGTCAGTCAGCAAACTATCCTGACCTTGCCCCTATTGCCAAAAAACATGGTTTGAAAATCATTGCAGACAGCGCACAAGGCTTTGGCACAACACTTCACGGCCACCACCCGCTTCATTGGAGTGATGTTGCCACAACCAGTTTCTATCCTGCTAAACCACTTGGTTGCTATGGCGATGGCGGCGCACTTTTGACCAATGATGACAATCTGGCAGAGGCCATCACCTCCCTGCGCAATCACGGACAAGGCGTGGACAAATACGACAATGTACGCGTTGGCCTGAACTCGCGCCTTGATACAATTCAAGCCGCCATTCTGCTTGCCAAACTAGAAATTTTCCAAGGAGAGTTAGAAGCTCGTCAACACATAGCAGAGCGCTATTGCACAGCTTTGGGTAATTATGCCCTGCGTGTTCCGCGCCT
>CAZGVP010000427.1:0-2830 GCA_964529135.1 uncultured Caulobacterales bacterium
GCTTTATAACAAAAGCTCGCCAAATCTGGCAGGGTGGCGTCAAAAAGAAGTGAATTTTAGCGCAATATAGGGCTAAATATTTTGTGCGTCGCGAAATGGGGCTACAATCCAAATTCTGGAGCACAAGCTATAAGGGAAGGCGCACAAATGGTTTCAATCCTTGGTTAACCAACCTTAACAGGATAATTAGGATATAAATTCAAAATAATTGCCGATAATCATAAAAGCACAAAGTACCATTTGACCCAGTAACCATCATCGGTCGATGATTGATTTTACCAATGAGATGAAACCCATTTTTTTATCTGAGCCCATTCCATGCTTGCCATATAGTCATAAGTTATGGCCATCAAGTTTGAGATATTATTCCAGTCATTGATTTCAAAACCGTGAGGCAATCTCATTGCACCTCGACAATAGTGATGATTTAATTTTGCAGGCGCTGCTTTCTCTACGCTCCCGCAGGCCTTATGAGCATTAGCAGGGGCATACGTTTGTTTGGAATATGAATTTGACAGAAACCCATCCACACTAATAGAGAGCATCGCAATGGCATTTTCATTAACAACATGATCCAGTTCTAATGCCTCAGCAATAGCAGCCTTCTCCACGGCACCAGAAACCATATGCGAACTCGAAAATTCTCCATAATTTTCTACTCTATACGGATAGTATCTTGAAAATAACGATGAACTAGCCAACGCAACATCCTGAAGCGCCATAGAGGCATAAGGATTATCTGGTACATTAGAAAATATTATCTCCCTGTTATCAGGGTAATTGCGGTCAATAACTTTGGCACCCCCCACCAGAGTAAGTTTGTTTAAACCACTCATAACACCATCATCAAAAAATTTACTGGCGATAAGTTTTAGACCATCAATCGTGGTTTCCTTAAGGGAAAGATGGTCCGACGTAGTAGTAACACCTTTTATACTATTTCTTTCACTCTGCGTAAGCGAGGTTTTTTCGTTAGAATTAACGGTAAATATTGACGGACCCATGGATTGATAAACATGGATGATATTACCTATGGGAACACCATCAGCGAGTGCTAGCGCGATGAGCCCTCCAGACGATATACCAGCATAAGCATCTGCTTTTTCGATAACCCCAAAAGCGCTATCCAAATCTTCTATTAGCAGCGCCATGACTAAACTGGGCACACCCCCGCCGTCAAAAAATAGTATTTTAAAAGTCATTTATACTTTTACTGTCTACTCATATATTGAGGTACGTGTGGGATAAATCTCCTGTATGATCTCTATAGACTCAAACGATAATACGAGCCTCCCTTATTACGGAACAGCTCCATCGTTCGATATACTTTTTGAAATATCCTATTTGCCCCGTTTCTTGCCCTAAACGAAAATCCGCGAATGTTGATAGGCATGACTGCCTACTCTCCACCTCAGCACTCGCGGACGAACACAAGCTTGCAGACATCATGCCAAGATTAACTATATATCACACCAAAACGGATATTTTCTTTCGCTCCCAAAAAATATATATTTTTCAAATACTTAAACAAAACACCCTTTACATGAAAACCTTATAGGTCATTTACACCTTAATTTTAGTGAGCTTGTTTGATTTTTACCATCGTGTCCGACACGTCGGACACGTCATAGCTTGCGAGTATGATGTTTATACGCATAAAAAAACGATAGCTGTGTAGACAGCTATCGTTTGATACTAAGTGTAATATTCCGTTCTCAGAATATCACGAGAATTCAAAGAGTTATGACAAAGATCAATCAACCGCCACCGATCTCTCCGCCAGTTCCAGTTGTTCCCTCAGGGTCAAAATAAAAGAGGCGCGATGTGGGAACAGGCCTGTCCTGTTTTTGAATAAGGGCAGATAAATAGCCAGAAAACTCCCATTGGCCATTTTCTGCCACAATATTAAGGGGGTCACGCGCATTGATTGTGACAAATTCTTCACCTGTCACCGGATCTTCCCGTCGCTGTGGCGTCCCCCATTCGTTGACTTGCACGCATGCTTTATGCTCATCAAACATTGATAAAGGATATTTTCCGGGTTCAAGCATTTGCACTGAAGCCAGAGTTAAATCAGTGATGTTTATCAATACTTCATCGGCGATCTTTGCACTAACAATAACAGAAACAAACAATTGGTCGCCTTTATTAAAGTGAAAGGTACCAGCACATGGCCCATACTGAGGCATCGGCGTTCCACTTTCACCTTCCACCTGATAGGCCAGCGCCTTAGTAACTTGATCCGCATCAAACCTTAATTGAAGAGTGTATCTATTGTTATTCATTTGTGTCTCCCACATTGCTAAGAATTTGATGATAACCTAGATCTCGTCTCAATTTAGTTAATTCCGGATCATTTTTTATCTCAACAAGTGGGTATCCTGATGATATAGCCTTTTCGAGTTGTGTAAGAGCATTCTCCCGTTCTCCGAGAATTTCGTATGTAATTGTTGCTCTATAATAAATTATTGGCTGCTTCACTGGTGGTGCCAAAGCAACGCCAAGGGCGCGGTGTGCAGTATCCGGATCACCAATTTTAGAAGCATAAAGTGCAGCCCGGCTGTTTAAAGTTGCATTGTTGGGGCGACCATCGAGAACACGCCTTAGAAGTTGAAGGGCTCGTTTGTATGCAGATAATGCTTTTTGTTCTCTACCCGGCGCCCACCGATAAGCATCTGCGACATTGGCCCAATAAAGGTAATTATGGCTATTACCCCCAAATGACAATGCCCGCTCAAATGCTATAGCTGACTGCTCAAACTCTCCTAAAAAGAATAAATAATTTCCCAGATTATTATAAAGATTGCTGTTGGACTCAACTTTCAATCCA
>CAZGVP010000428.1:0-2828 GCA_964529135.1 uncultured Caulobacterales bacterium
ACGGATGTATTGTGGCGGCCAGATCGTGCACCACGCTCTACTATACTTGCTGAGGATGGTTCGCCATTGTCTGTATATGGTACACAATATGGTGCCCCTATACGGCTGTCTGAATTGCCTGATTACGTAACAGATGCAGTGCTTGCTGTGGAAGATCGCAATTTTCGCCATCATGTGGGAGTAAACCCGTTATCGGTTGGGCGGGCTATTCTTGTAAATACAGGCCAGGGTAAAGTACGTCAGGGCGGCTCAACGATTACGCAGCAGTTAGCTAAAAATCTTTTTCTATCATCAGAGCGAACACTGAAACGTAAAGTGCAAGAGCTTTTGCTTGCATTCTGGTTGGAGCGGCGTTTTTCCAAGGATGAAATTCTTACCTTATATCTTAATCGCGTTTATTTGGGCGCTGGAGCTTATGGTATTGATGCGGCCAGTTATCGCTATTTTGGCAAGCCTGCCCGCCAATTAGAGTTGAATGAATCTGCATTAATTGCAGGCCTGTTGAAGGCGCCGTCACGCTATAACCCCACACACAATCCTGAAGATGCGGGACTTCGGGCGCGCACTGTAATTGAAAGCATGGTATCGGCCGGTTTTCTCAGATCGATTGATGCGCAAACTGCACTCAACACACCTATTTATTTGAAGCCTCAAAAATTTAACGCCTCAGCATATTTTGTTAATCATATGTTGGGAGAGGTGAAACGTCGTTACCCGGATAATGATGCAGATCTTATTATTCAAACCACATTTGATCCGGCTATTCAAAGCGCTGCGGAGACTGGTTTGCGCGAAGCATTGGCAAATGATGTTTTTCCTGTTGAGGCAGGTGATGTAAATCCCATTGAAACAGCGGTTGTTATTGCTGATGGCAGTGGTGCTGTTCGCGCAATGATTGGCGGGCGCGATTATGGTCGTAGTCAATTTAACCGCGCAACACAGGCAAAGCGCCAGCCTGGCTCTGCTTTTAAACCGTTCATTTATCTGGCCGCGCTGGAAGCTGGAGCAAAGCCCGATAGCCTCATTCTGGATGCGCCTATCACGATCGGTAACTGGTCTCCGGATAATTACAAAAGTAAATTTTATGGTGAGGTAACACTGACAGAAGCCTTGGCGCGCTCGATGAATTCAGCCACTATTCGTGTCCAGGAATGGACAGGGCGCGCTCAAGTACATGCTCTTGCCAGAGCCATGGGGCTTGAGGGTACGTTGAACCCAGACCCGGCATTGGCATTGGGAGTGGATGCGCTTTCACCGATTAAACTGGCTCAGGCCTGGGTGCCGTTTGCTAATGGTGGCTTGCGGGTTGATGCACATGTTATTGAACGGATTGAAACGGCAGAGGGCAGGCTTGTTTTTCAGCATGCAAATCGTGTTCACGGTGTGGCCGCTTCAGCCCAGTCGATCACTCAAATGAATACAATGCTGCGGGCGGTGACGCAATGGGGGACGGGGCGCAATGCTCGTGTGCCGGGCTGGTCAGTGGCTGGAAAAACGGGAACGACGCAAGGAAGCCGCGATGCCTGGTTTGCAGGTCATATGGCGGGGCTTGTCAGCATTGTGTGGGTTGGCCGCGATGATTATACGCCAATGAAAGGTGTAACCGGAGGGCGTGCACCTGCAAAAATCTGGGGACGGATTATGACAGAGGTTAGCAAGACGCTATCTCCAGTAGCGCCTCCTCGCGCGATATTAGACACGTTGGATGCTGGCATTGCTGATGCTGAATCCATTAATTCGAACTCAGTAAAGCCAATGTCGGCAAATTTTGAATCTGGGGTAACTGGTTTCCAACAACCGTTGCGCTAATAGAAAGATCCGATCTGTCGCCAGTATCTAGGAAATTTTTTACAACAAACGTGCATATCTGTGATCTCATTATCATTGAGTGTGTGTGAATATCTACAGTTAAGGCAGTATGGGAACCATGGTAACAAAGCAGGAAAAAAAGTCGAAGGGTGCAATGTTCACAATACCGATCCGGGTATATTACGAGGACACTGATTTTTCCGGTATTGTCTATCACGCCAACCATTTGAAATTCTTTGAACGTGGACGAACCGATGCGCTCCGGGCGTGCGGTGTGACTCACACAGATCTCTTGGCAAGGGATGAGTCGCTGGTTTTTGCTGTGCGACGCATGGATACGCTCTGGCATAGTCCGGGAAAAATTGATGATATGCTGGAGGTGAGAACCTGGTTTGTTTCCGCAAAAGGTGCACGAATGGTATTGCGGCAGGAAATTCACCGCCCCAGTGATGAAACAATGATTGCCAGTGCCGATGTGGAGGCCGCCTGCCTGTCGGATGATGGCCGGCCCCGTCGGTTACCAAAGGATGTGGTTGTACGACTGGGTGTGTAAAACCATACTACTCCATCTGAGGAAATGTAGATCAGAAGACAAACTCATCCATTGTCAGTTCTACCACGCTAACCCCTAGCAGGGTAATCGCATTGGTCCCATCGGTGATCACGGCATCTCCGTTCATATCTGTGGAAAGATGATTGGCCATAAGATCAGCAAAGTCTGTAATATTTGTGACCGCTAACAGGTCAATGCGCTCTGGGCCGATGGCCACGGTGAAATCAGTGATGACATCATTGCCGAAACCATCTTCAAAGATGAACGTATCGCCATTGAAACCACCGGTGAGGGTATCATTGCCTGCACCGCCATTGAGAATGTCGAACCCACCGGCACCATCAAGGACGTCATCACCTTCGCCGCCCGACAGGATATCGCTCTGTGTGCCCCCAAATAAGAAATCATCATCTTCTCCACCATCGAGCGTGTCCTCTGAAATGCCGCCCCGCAAAATATCATTGCC
>CAZGVP010000429.1:0-2810 GCA_964529135.1 uncultured Caulobacterales bacterium
GTAGTTCGGTGATGAATTGACAACAAGATTGAACAATGCGCACCCATACTCGTGAGATAGATCTTAACCTGTGGGTTTATATATATGTCCAGCATTGCACTGCCCCTCTTAGAGCGTATCGCCTTAGCAAAGGTATCACTTGGAACTGCGTTGCCAGGTAATATGGCAGGGCCATCCGTTGGACTTATTCTTGGGAGTGGCCTTGGTGCAGTGACTGATGCTGTGCAAATTGAGCGATCGGTTCCTTATGATCAAATTGATGGGTTGGTGAGCAGTACGGCACCAGGCCATAAAGGCAGTTTCGGGTTTGGAAGCTGGCAAGGTGTCACGATGATGGTGTGTCAGGGAAGGGTGCATCTATATGAAGGGTATACTGCGCAAGATGTAGCGATGCCTGTCTATTTGATGGCGGCGATGGGTGTAGAAACACTTATTATCACCAATGCAGCTGGGGGATTAAATCCGACCTACGATCCAGGGTCAGTGGTCATGATCAGTGACCATATTAATATGACTGGCTATAACCCACTTGTCGGCATTGATACCCCAGAGATCGGGGTACGATTTCCTGACATGTCCCGTGCTTATGATCCTGATATTCGAGCTATGGTGCACCGTAAAACCTTGGCGGATATAGCGGAAGGGGTTTATGTCGGAGTTAGCGGGCCCTCGCTTGAGACATCAGCGGAACGGCGTTTTTATGCTCAGTGTGGCGGCGATATGATCGGAATGTCTACGGTGATCGAAGTTATTGCTGCGGCACACTGCGGTATCAATGTGTTGGGGTTTTCGGTGGTTACCAATAAAGCTACAGGGGGTGTTGATCAACAAGCTGACACACTGGAAGAGGTGCTTGCTAATGCTGAAACTGGTGGGCGATATCTAAAAGATGTTCTTTATACTATTTTACCGGAGTTGACGAATGATTAGGGCTCTGACTGATTTTTTTGAACAGTATACTTTGCTCTCCAGTTATGCAGAACAATTGTCGCTGGTAACTGCTGTTTTTGCCATGATATTGTTGGCAATTCTGGCAAACATTATTGCGAAACGTGTAATCGTTGTGGCTGTCAGGCGTTTGTTAATGCGCTCACAATCAACCCGTGATGATATCTTAGTTAAAAATCACGTATTTGAACGCTTGTCTCATCTTGCGCCAGCGTTTGTATTTTATAGCCTATCACCAAATATTTTTACAGCTAATCCAATAATAAACCAGTGCGTTGTCTCACTCAGCCTTGTGTATATGGTGGTAGCGGGTGTATTATTTGTTGATGCACTGATTAATTCAGGCATGGAAATTTATAGTACTTATGCAGTGTCAAAAAAATTTCCTATCACGAGTTTTATTCAGATAGCAAAGCTGATCTTATATTTTTTAGGATTCATAATAGTTCTCTCGCTCCTAATGGGTGAATCACCGTTTACTTTCCTTGCAGGGTTAGGGGCGATGGCTGCCGTCTTTATGTTCGTTTTTAAGGATCCGATATTGGGTTTTGTTGCCGGTATTCAATTAACTGCCAATAGAATGGTATCTGTTGGTGACTGGATAGAGATGCCAAAATACGGGGTGGATGGCGATGTTATTGAGATTGCACTGACCACTGTAAAAATTCACAATTTCGATAAAACTATTACTACGATTCCAACTTATTCTTTGATTAGTGACAGTTTTAAAAACTGGCGCGGGATGCAAGAGGCTGGTGGCAGGCGCATCAAGCGGTCCATTTTTATTGATATCGCATCTGTTCGGTTTTGTGATGAGGCAATGCTACAGCGTTTTTCACAAATTCAATACATTACTGAGTATTTGGATGAAAAACGTAATGAAGTCTTGAATTTTAACGAAAGTGCTAAAATCGATAATGCAACTCTTATCAATGGTAGGCGTCTAACTAATTTAGGGACCTTTCGAGCCTATCTGGAGGCATATCTACGCAATCATCCCAAGATCAGTGATAAATTGACCTTGTTGGTGCGCCAACTTCAGCCGACAGAAAATGGTTTACCAATAGAAATATATGTCTTTACCAATGTGACCGACTGGCTTGCCTATGAGGGGATTCAGGCAGATATTTTTGATCATATTCTGGCGGCTGCCGGCGAATTTGATCTTCATCTCTTCCAGAACCCAACAGGAGGTGATTTTCATCAATTGGGAAATCGCTCTTCGGCTTGATTAATGGCCGCCTAATTTGCGCGAAGTGCATGAATTTGGAGCTGCGAGGCGAAAAGAAATGCAAATTATCCCTTCTATTGGTGATTCAGGGTTAATTTGACCTCGAAAACGCTTGATTTTAAACATAAACATGCCAGCACTTAGCCTTCAACGGGCCTTGCGCGTGGCCTAATGCGGTGATGGGGGATATAGTAGTGCAAAGATTAGAGAAAGAATCGGGGAAGACCCTATGGCTGTAATTACACTTGTTGACGATGATCAGAATATTTTAACGTCGGTATCAATGGCGCTAGAGGCCGAAGGCCATACCGTCACTTCCTTTGAGGAGGGCGCTAGTGCGTTGGAACATATCAAGACGACACCACCTGATTTGATCGTTTCTGATATAAAGATGCCGACGATGGATGGAATGGAACTATTGCGTCGTGTTCGTCAGGAATCTGAACTCCCTTTGATTTTTTTGACCTCTAAGGATGAAGAGATCGACGAAGTATTGGGTTTTTCCATGGGAGCTGATGATTACATCAAGAAGCCCTTTTCACAAAGATTGTTATTGGAGCGTGTGAAATCAGTGTTACGCAGGGCTCAAGCGTCAGCGACCCCAACACCTGAGGAAGAAAAAAAGATCATG
>CAZGVP010000430.1:0-2808 GCA_964529135.1 uncultured Caulobacterales bacterium
GCTTCGGCTTCTTCTGGTGCGAAGAACTCAGCAACGCCAACCGTGTCATTTCCCATGCGAATAGGGATCGCAAACGCCCCTTTTACACCGAGGTTTTTAGCTTGCTTATTACGTGGGAAATTGGGGTCACTCATCACGTCGCGGATCGTATGGGGGCGACCACTTTCAAGAACGCGTCCCGGTAACCCTTTACCCGCCTCAAAAGACGCGGCCTCGGAAACGCGGACAAAATCATCAAAGCTTGATCCTGGTGCCAGATACCATGCTTTGCTTGATATGAGCTTGGAGCCATCGTCATCGAGTATATAGGCGTGACCAATCGGCCAGTCACTATAGATACAAACAGATTTCAAAAATGACTTCAGTCCGAGCGATATATCACGGGTTTCATTGGCCATCTGATTCAAATCAGCAAGGAACTTTGCAATAGCAAGGCTATCCATGTGTCGTCCGTTGTCAGTATCTACTGTCATCAAGTAACCCTAAAAAATTTGCTCAATGTTTCTTATGACTGTGCGGGAGGATATCCACCGACTTAATCTATGAAGTCGGTATCGTAGTTTGGTTAATAAAGGTCTAAAAATGCAGCTTTTATTCGTGCGACGCGACACAATTATTTGATCCTGAGGGACTAATGTGGGATTAGGTGTCGATGACAGAGAAAATGAAACACGGGTAGCAGTCTGGTATGAAACTTTATATTGATGCAGATGCGTGTCCGGTGAAGGAAGAGGCGCTCAAAGTTACCTATCGCCATAATGTTAAAACCTATTTGGTGAGCAACCAGTGGCTTCGGATTCCCGTTGGTGATCTTGTTGAAAAAATTGTTGTGTCTGACGGGTTTGACGCTGCCGATGATTGGATCGTTGAGGCGATAGGCGAGGGTGATATCGGGATAACCGGCGATATCCAGCTTGCAGCGCGCTGCCTTGAAAAGGGTGCGCTGGTTTTGGGCCATAATGGCAAGCCCTTCACGCCCGATAATATTGGTATGGCGCTTGCGATGCGGGAATTGAAATCCCAACTCCGCGATATGGGTGAGGACAAGGGCTACAACAAATCATTCGGCAAGGACGACAGGTCGCGGTTTTCGCAAGCGCTTGATGGGGCGGTTCAGAAACTGTTGGCTGCAAAGAAATAGAGGCTAAAATAATAAAGGCCGGAAAACCTCCGGCCTTTGAGCATAATGATTCTGATGGCGTTAGAACATAGCGACTGCGATCATCCCCATGCCCACAACACTGATGCCCCAAATGATGGGCCGGATCATTGGCCAACCTGCTAGATAAACAATCGCGTGCGCGACGCGGGCATAAAAGAATATTTGTGCGCCGAGAACAGTCATGTCGGTTGAAACACCCGCTGCATTTGCGGTCAAGACAAGCCCGGCAAACAGGATCATGTTTTCTTTCATATTGGTCGCCAAGCGCGTCGCGCGCTTTCGGTATGTGCTGGGTTCCGGCAGGTCATCCCGGGCCCCTGCCTGCGCCATCGCGCCGTTTTCTCGAATGGCACGCCCCGCCGGGATCATGATCAGTATGAATGTGAGAATAATGCTGTAGAGAAGCATTGTCAGCTCTACGGTCATTGACCCAATTAATTCGTTTAATGCCACCTTGTCTCTCCCCTTATTGACCTCATGGAAAAATAGAGGCTAAATCAGTTTTGCCTTTCTGTAAAATCTAGATCAGCTAGGGGAGCTTTAAGATGAGTGCAGATAACGTTATGGAAACCGGACTTGAGGTCGGCTGGGAAGAATGGGTCGCCTTAAATGGATTGGGTCTGCCAGCCCTCAAGGCAAAAGTTGATACGGGTGCACGCACATCCGCACTCCACGCATTCACTATCCAACCGTTTGGGAGTGAAGATAACCCCAAGGTTCGCTTTGGTGTTCACCCAATCCCTGATCGGCCAGATTTTGAAGTTTATTGTTCGGCATCTGTTGTTGACCGAAGAGAAGTTACGTCTTCGAACGGGCAGGTTGAATTGCGTTATGTGATTGAAACGCCAATTACAATCGGTGGTCAGACATGGCCTGTCCAAATTACCCTCACGAACCGTGAGAATATGGCATTCAGGATGTTACTTGGTCGGCAGGCGATGGAAGAAGATATTGCAGGGCAGGTAATCTCGGTTCGGCCAGACGGCGCCAATCTGCAGGGTGGATTGTCATATGACCTTTATGGCGCGCTCAAGAAATCCAAGCCACTCAAGCGTCCGCTTCATATTGCGATCTTGACGCGAGAGCCAAAAAACTATTCCAGCCAAAAGCTTAAAGAGGCGGCAGAGGCACGTGGTCACACTGTTGCAATGATCGATACCCGGCGCTGTTACCTGAATATCCAAAGTCATGCGCCAGAGGTGCATTATGACGGTGTATCATTGCCGGCGTTTGATGCTGTAATCCCTCGCGTTGGCGCATCGCTTACTTTTTACGGGATGGCGGTTGTTCGACAATTTCAGGCGATGGGTGCTTACTGCGTAAACCCGGCGGACGCTATTGGTGCGTCACGCGACAAACTACAGGCGCATCAGCTTCTGGCGCGCCACCGGATTCCAATGCCGACCACAGCGTTCGCAAGCTCACCGAAGGATACCGATAGTCTTATAAAACTCGTGGGCGGTGCACCGCTCGTCGTGAAATTATTGCAGAGCACGCAGGGGCGCGGTGTGGTTTTGGGTGAGACTCAAAAGGCAGCGGAGGCGGTGATTGGTGCGTTTCAGGGTTTGGACGCCAACTTCTTGGTGCAGGAATTTGTCAAAGAAGCTGCGGGCGAAGACCTACGCTGTTTTGTGATTGGTAAACGT
>CAZGVP010000431.1:0-2788 GCA_964529135.1 uncultured Caulobacterales bacterium
GTGAAATCAGGCGCGAGTGTTGGTAACCATGCTCTTTGCTTGAAGGTTGGGGCCGCCATAGTTCAAAAGGGTAACATGCTCTATCTTCAGGCGGTTGAATCTACTTAATTTTCTATGGGCCATATCTACCTGAGTACTGTGCAAGCACTCAATTCTTTGCATAACGCAAATATATTGTTCCATATGTCTCTATATGAGACAGTATTTATGGTTAACAAAACGTTAACATAAAATTATCTTCGCTTTTCGCGAATATTCTGGACTGTCAATCTCATCCACCCCTATCATTGAATGGCAAAGGACAGACGGTCGCCAGTTTAGGACGCTGGCATGACATATTGACTTATAGGAGCCATTATTATGGGTAATACATTACTCTCGGTGGCGAAGGTCGCTGCTTTAGCCTTTGTCATTCTGTTTCCAAGCGCTGCAAGTGCGTCTTCAACTTTCACCGTTGATTTGTTTCATCTCAGGAACTTTCAGTTTAACGCTAACACCGTGCTCGATAACGCCCAATTCCAGAGTATTTTGGCAGGTAATACGCCAAACGCTTCAGGACAATTTTCATCAGTCTCTTTCAACGATGGGCAGTTCAATAGGGGTGCTTTGAGGCCAATTTTCGGTTCTTCCTTGTTTCCGCAACCATATAGTAATGCATACGGTGTTCGTGCGAGCGGAACCTTTATGGCATCGGCCGATGACGAGTATACCTTTTTGATCAGAAGTGATGATGCGACAAGATTGGTAATCAATGGCGCATCAGTGTTCGACAGCTTTTTTAGAAACAGAGGGTCGTTTCATACAGTTGACCTAAACCAGGGCGTTAACACGTTCTCCCTTCAGCATTATGACCGTGATGGCCCAGGGTTGCTGGAAATTGGACTTGCGCGTGGCAACACCCGCAACATCAATGATTTTTCTGTTCTTTCTGCCGCGATACCTGAGCCAGCGACATGGCTGATGATGATTGTCGGTTTTGCTTTGGTTGGATTGCAAGTGCGCCGCCGAAGCCGCTATGCTGCCGATCTCGTATAGATGCTGAAAGACGGTTTCCTCTTAATCTTCTCGACTGTTGTCACAGACAATCATGGTCCGCGCTCATCGCCCATCTCTGGGGCGGCGGCCATGGTTTGTGCCTTATTAGGTATTTTATAATAAAACAGTCGAATGAGCCGGTTCTGTTAATCGCAAATTAATGTTGTGTGTCAGATAGATACACCTCACATGATTGTTATGGATTTCATGCTTTGTGTTTTACACCAGCGTTTGGGTTTTCATATTTCGTGTGATAGCTAGAATTTGATCTATCCAATAGGGAACCCGTCGGGGGATGCGGTTTCCGGGCATGTTGGATGGGTTAAAGTGTAAGGATTGAGTAGTGCAGTTTTGTATTCCTCGACCCTTATTTATTTAAACAAAAACTCTCTGTATCCCCCGCATTCGGCTTGATACAGGGTCTTAGACTGTATTTAAGGGAGTTTCATAATGAAATCGCTTACTAAGCTAGCCCTCGGAATGGCTGCATTCCTGGCTGCAAGTGTTTCTGCGTCTGCGCAGACTACTTTTGATTTTGCTGACGCAGGTCAGCGCGGTGCGGACAGCGCCAATGGATCATTCAATTTCTTTGTTGATACTTTAAGTGTTAACGTACGCGCCTTCACTTTTGAAAATGGTGACGTTGCGCTTCCGTTTCAGACAGCAACGCCAAATGATGGTCTGTTTGTTGATAGCGCTGGCGGATCTCAAGGTCTCGGTCTTTTGAATGGCCTTGACGAGCCTTTTTCATTTTTCGCAAGCCAGGTTGATGGTTTTGCGAACAATGAGATTTTGCTGTTCAGCTTCAACAGCTCTGTTGAACTTTTGAACATCAATTTCGATGCTGTTGGTTCAAACGATGATTTCACTTTCATCACTGACGCAACATTCGGTGCTGGTGGTATCGTTGGTTCATCAATCTTCACGGCTGATATCCCGGGTTCAACCATCTTCGGTTTCGACCCAGCGTCTGGCCCAAGCACGTCATTTGGTATCGCTGCAATCGGTGGTAGCGACGACTTCCTCGTTCGTGGCCTGACCGTTAGCGCGGTTCCAGAGCCAGCGACTTGGTTGATGATGATTATCGGTTTTGCGTTTGTTGGTTTCGTATCACAGCGACGTCGCCGTATCGCTGTTGCTTAAATCTAGCGACAATGAATAATGATTAAGGCCGCTCGTTTGAGTGGCCTTTTTTATGTCTGTTGAGTGCTTATCCCTCGCTTCCAGGCATTAGAAGCATCAATTGGCAAAATAGCTGCGATCCGTTACTGTTCCCCTGTTAGATGATGAGGGGAGCGCTTATGTTTGATCGCCGTGATGTCATTAGGGGCCTTTTGGCGGCTGGTTTCGCGTCACCACTTATGAAAGCTTTCTCCGCAAAACATGTTGTCGTTGTGGGTGCTGGTATTGTTGGTGCGTCGATCGCCTATCATCTATGTCTGATGGGTTCGAAGGTCACTGTGATCGATAAAATTGGCCCCGCCAGCCACGCAAGTCGCGGTACCTTCGCCTGGATCAATGCAAGTTACGCCAAACAACCCCAGCATTATCATGCGTTTTCGCAAGAGAGCGTAGCCCTGTGGCATCAACTCTCTGAGACGCTCAGTATCCCGGTCCGCTGGGAAGGGTCTTTGGAATGGTTCAATAAGGCTGATCGTATGGCGAAGCTCGCTTCACAGATAAAGGAACAGGCCGCATGGGGGGAGAAGTCGCGGATACTGCCTAGTGATGAGCTTGTTGATATAACGTCGAA
>CAZGVP010000432.1:0-2780 GCA_964529135.1 uncultured Caulobacterales bacterium
TTCAGTCTCATTGGCAGATGTCTTGTGCAAATCGAACGGCATCCACGCAGCGCGTGCCCAGCGATATAATCTTGGGCCGGGCCGATATATCCGATTGACTTTGTCATGTTCGATCAATCGCTCATTAATCAGGATTGTCAAAATGCGATGGGCTGAACTCTTGGCAAGCCCGGATTGACTAATGATGTCCTTAAAACTTAACGGACGCTGCGCCGCAGACACAACATCCAGCACAGTCCCACACTTGGATACGATGGAGCTCTCACTTTTCGTTGTCATAGAAGCGAACACCTCTTCGTATCCGCCACCATTTCATTTGACAGCGAGTGGCCAGATCAGTAACCTCAGTCTTAGGTATTGTAGTCTTACAATATGGGACTAATCAAGCGTCTGTGATTCAGGCTGGTCTTAGTTTCAAGAGAGGTTGGACGTATCAGCGCAATGCCCAGACGCATACCATGGGCCAACAGAGATTCGGTCACTGGTCGTATTCGATGTTCAAATAAAATAAATGAGAAATTTTTCTCGGAGTCATTATGAAATCAATTAAATCTATAGCGAGTACGTTGTCGGCGGTTGCCGTTGCAGCGTCTCTATCAACTTCAGTGCAAGCTGCTGAAGAAATCAACGTTGCGTTCTTCCTTGAGTGGGCTACCCCAAACATGCTTGCAAAGGTTAGCGAGGGTTACGATGACGCCATGGGCGTTAAAGTTAACTGGGTTGACTTTTCAACTGGCACAGCAATGACTGAAGCCATGTTAGCCGGCGATATCGACATTTCGTACTCGCAAGGCTTAGCACCTTTCGTTACTGCTATTCAGCAAGGCGCACCATTGAAAATGGTTGGCATTGCTGTTGTTTATGAAGCTAACGATTGTTTTGTACGAAATGGCCTGGGTATTGATGCTTCTAACGCTTCAGAATTGGAAGGCAAGACTGTTGCGGTTCCACTAAATACCATGGCTGACTTTGCGTTCCGCAAGTACATGGCACACTACGATGTTGATATTTCAACTATGAGCATTGTTGATCAGGCTCCACCTGATGGTGCTAAGTCACTGGCTGACGGCGCTGTTGATATGGCATGCATCTTCGGTGGTGCTTCGTCGAAAGCAGCTGGTGAAGTTGGCACTCCAATCATGAGCAGTCAGGAAAAAGTGGATGCTGGTATCGGTTCATTTGACGTAGTGTCTGTAACTGAAAAATTTGCAACAGAGAACCCTGATCTTGTTAAGTCGTTTATGGAAGCTACAGACGAAGTGAACGCTTCATGGAAGGCCAGCGATGAGCAGCTCAAGATCGTTTCTGAAGCGTCTGGCATGGATCTGGAAACAAACAAATCACAGATGTCTGCATTTATCTTTCCCACTAGCTCAGAGCAAATGGAACAGTACTTCGGTGACAGTGGTATTGCCGCCGAAGCTGCTGCATCACTCGGACTCGTTTTCTCCGATTCAACTGATGCTAACGCACTGGCTAAAACAATTGACGGTTCTTTCTTAGAATAAGCAACTCCGTTATACGATTGTGGGGGGCGCAACCGCGCCCCTTTATATTTTGTGTTCCATTTACCGCGCTATCATGCTCGGTACATACCCATAAAGATGTAAGCGATGGCAGATCTAGTCTGTAAAGACCTCAGTATGACCTTCACCAACCCGCAAACCGGGGCAGCAGTTGAAGCGCTGAAGGACATCAACTTCACGTTGAAAAAGGGTGAATTGTTATCCGTTCTTGGACCCTCAGGCTGCGGCAAAACCACGCTGCTGAATATGCTTGCAGGTTTTCTTGTTCCATCTGGCGGCCAGTCATCGCTTGGCGGCAAGGCCATCGACGGCCCGGGTGTTGAACGTGGCATGGTATTTCAGCAGGGAGCCTTGTTTGAATGGTTGCCTGTATCAAAAAACGTGGATTACGGTCTGCGTATGAAAAACGCTGACCCAAAAGAAAGTCAGCAGTTAGTAGAAAAGTGGCTAGACATTGTTGGCCTGCAAGGCTTTGGCGATACACCCACTTATCAATTATCCGGTGGCATGCAACAGCGTGTTGCCTTGGCTCGATGCCTTATTAACGACCCCGATGTCATTCTGATGGACGAACCGCTTGGTGCACTGGATGCCCTAACGCGTGAAAAGATGCAGTCCTTGGTGCTGGAGTTATGGAAAGAAACCGGCAAGACCATCATGATCATTACCCACTCGGTAGAAGAAGCATTATTACTCGGCGAAAGGCTGTTTGTTATGGCGCCTCGACCTGGTCGCATCTACAAAGAATACAATCTGCCATTTGCCGAACGCGGGCTTACAGAATCGCTTCGGGAAATCAAACAAGACGATCACTTTTCCAATGTCAGGGAAGAAATACTGACCATGATTTGGGATATGGAAGAGGAGATCATGGGCCGTGCTTGAGTCTCTATCTGAAAACCGCGCATCCATTGCAGCGGTCATCATCATTTTCCTGGTTTTTACCTTTATTGTTTCGCTCATTATTGGTCGACGCCAAACAGCGCTGCGTGCAAAAGATCAGGTTTTCGGCGATCCGGAACGCACTATGGGTGGTTGGTTCTGGGCGGTTTGCGGAATAAGCGCATTACTACTGGTTTGGTTTTATTATTCCTGGGGTGTTGGCCGGGCTTATTTTCCCGATGCAGCCAACGAGATGTGTCAGGTTGCCAAACTCGAAGAGGCGGTTTCTCCGATTACAGCGGCGCTGCCAATCGGGTCGCGTTACTATAAATCCACATTGTTGGTTGCGCGGAACACAAATCAGCTACAGGA
>CAZGVP010000433.1:0-2779 GCA_964529135.1 uncultured Caulobacterales bacterium
CTTTAGCACCGAAGAGTTTCAAGTATGACAGTGTTATCGCAATGGCAACAATTCGCTGAGGATAATGATGAGCAATCATAAAGATCACGACAAAGGTTGGGCTGAGAAACCGGGTTTCATTCGGGTTTTTCTGATTGTGCTTGGTGTTGCCTGTATCCTTTCAGGGCTCGCAGGGTTTGTTGATCGCTGGCATAATCCACATCCGCATTTCCCATGGGAGAAGTTTCCCCTGTTTTTCGCTGTGTGGGGGTTTGGATCTTTTATGTTTATTGTGCTGATAGGCCAACATTTGCGTAAACTTGTAAGCCGCAAAGAGGGGTATTATGACGAGCACGAATAATTTCTTCCTGATTTTAATTCAAAACCCTGCGGTTATCCTGACGGTAGCTGCATTTGCATGTGTGAGCGCCCCAATTGTGATCCGTAAATGGGTTGCGTTGTCATTTGTTGCATTGAGTGCGTTTCAACTTCAACGCCTTGGGTTATCGGAAACAGGGCAATTATCGCTTTTTGGCGAAACTCTGGTGACGTTGAGAGTTGATCCGCTTGCTCGCATCTTTGCAGTAGTGTTTCATATTGCGATTGCCTTGAATATTTCATTTGGCTGGCATGAGAAAAAAGATCGTGCTCAGAATTTTGCGAATATTTCTTACCCTGCGGCCTGCCTTGGTGGGGTTTTATCCGGAGATTTCGTTAGCTTGTTTATTTGGTGGGAAATTGCTGCGATTACGTCGGTGTTTCTTGTTTGGGCACCTGGCTCTCGCGCAACTTATCTGTCGGGAATGCGCTATCTCTCAGTCCAGATTTTATCAGGCGTTTTGTTATTGGGCGGCATAGCGCTTTTTTACCGGGAAACTGGTACGCTTATCTTTTCAGAGATAGGATTGCGCGACGGTGAGGGCCATATAAAAATCGCTGGCCTATTCCTCTTTATCGCATTTGGTATCAAGAGTGCCTTCCCACTTATTCATAACTGGGTGCAGGATTCTTATCCGAAATCGACATTAACCGGCACGATCGTTCTGTCGATCTTTACCACTAAGCTTGCAGTATACTCTTTGGCACGTGGATTTCCCGGTACAACCGAGCTTGTATATATTGGCGCTGTTATGACGATTTTTCCGATCTTCTTTGCGCTTATAGAGAACGATCTTCGCAAAGTCTTATGTTATTCTATTAACAATCAGGTTGGTTTTATGGTGATTGGTATCGGCATTGGTTCAGCCATGTCGATTAATGGAGCTGTTGGCTATGCGTTCTGCAATATCATCTTTGAAAGCCTTTTGTTTATGGCTCTGGGAGCCGCGATGTATCGCACAGGCACATCGCAGGCAACGGAACTGGGTGGGCTCTACCGTAGGATGCCATTGACGATGGTATTGTGCATTATCGGTGCATTGTCTATCTCAGCCTTTCCTTTTACGGCTGGTTTTGTCACCAAGGGGCTGATCATTGAGGGGGCTGCTGCAGCTCATATTCCCGGTGTGTTTATAATCTGGTTAGTACTTCTTTTTGCTTCTGCTGGTGTGCTGGAGCATGCGGGGATCAAAATTCCGTATTTTACTTTCTTTGCGCATAGCCAGCCGGACCGCAAATTTGTCAGTGACAAGGTGCCGATGGGGATGTATGTGGCGATGAGTGTTTCGGCATTTTTGTGTATTGCTATTGGCATTATGCCTGGGCCGCTCTATGCACTCATGCCGTTTCAAGAACAAATTCAAGCTTACAATCCTAATACGGCCTACCATATAATTGAACAATTACAGCTATTACTCTTTGCAGTGCTTGCTTTTGCTATTCTGATTAAGATGAACTGGTATCCGGCAGAGATACCCTCTGATAATCTCGATAGCGACTGGATTTGGCGTGTGCCGGGGCGTAATTTGATCTCATGGGCCAATGCCGTAGTCGGGGCATTATGGAATACTGTGTGGAAGCTATTTTCTGGTCACATTGAAAATATCACGCATCGCATTTATATGCTTCATGGGCCTGAGGGCCGTATGGCGCGTTCCTGGCCTGTAGGTTTTATGGCGTTATGGACCGCAGTGATGCTTTTGGCTGTTCTCGTGCTTTCCTTTTTGGCTTAATTTTTTTGGTCTTAAGTTTGGCCTGAAAGTTAATATAATCCTGCACACCTTAAAACCTGCATATATTTGCAGGTTTTGTTTTTTCTTTCATTTTAAAAATTTTTCATATCAAGTTTAACCGTGCTTAGCGGTGGTAAAAATGTGTCGTCTAAATTTAATCATTGCTTAAAACCAACAATTTAATTGTCAATTAGTGGATTTAAATACTTGTTTAGTTTTTTTGTCAAAGGATACTTTTCTTGAGAATTAACGTTGAACTTGATTGGAAAATATTTTTTTGAGGGAAATTTATCCCCACCATTCTTTTTTATAGTATTAGTGGGGAACAGAAAAATCTGTGCCGTGAAGAGTAAATTTAGGGTGGCATATGATAGCGGGGAAAGTTTTTGTACAAGCGCGTGATAAAGTCGTGCAACGTCATGTTGCCCAAGGGGCAATAGATTTGGCTTGTGAGGCTTATGGCGTTAATCCGGTGGAGTTATTGCCCTCCGGGCGTGCGCCAGCCAATGTGTCTTTGACAAGGCAGGTTGCGATATATCTCGCCCATGTCGTTGGGCAGTTGAGTATATCTCAACTTTCGCAGGAATTCGAACGTGATCGATCGACTATTAGTCATTCGTGTCGAATTATCGAGGACAGACTGTCTAGCCCCCACGTTATGTACCAATTTCTAATAGAGTTTCTGGCAC
>CAZGVP010000434.1:0-2744 GCA_964529135.1 uncultured Caulobacterales bacterium
GGGCTTGGCACTTTCTTTGAGGGGTTGGAAAGTAATCTTCCTTTATCTCCTGCCGCGACGCCAATCGTAGAAAAAGTTGCCCAAAAAGAGCAATCGATGATTGCTGAAATTTCCTCCATGGAAAATGAGTTAGAGGAAAGCTTAAAGGCGCAAATCGCGGCTCTTGATGCTGAAAGTGCGAAACTTACTGCGCAGCTTAATGCACTTAAGTCCAAGCAGACTGAGGACCGTGACAACAAAGCCCTTGAGGCAATCCAAAACGCTGAGGCAGCGCTTGCAACCGCGCGTGCAGCCCTTAAAGGGCAGCGTTAATTCCATATAGTCATATTTCTCGATAGTAACTTCTATCCAAAAATATAATAAAATTTCAAAAAATCGACTTTAATTGTAATTCTATTAGAGGTATTTCTGATGGAATATACGGAATATCTGTCAGGCGGTGTTACCCAATGTCTAGCGACCAGTTTTATAGAATTAGAAGATTACCTCCCTATCTTTTTGCTGAAGTAAACCAACTAAAAGCGGAAGCTCGGGCACGGGGCGAAGATATTATAGACCTTGGGATGGGAAACCCCGATTTACCCACCCCACAACATATCATTGATAAGCTTAAGGAAACTGTCGACGATAAACGCACTCATCGTTATTCGATGTCAAAAGGTATCCCGGGCCTCAGGAAAGCATTGTCAGCCTATTATGAGCGCCGATTCAATGTTTCTATTGACCCCGATAGGGAGGCGGTTGTAACGCTTGGATCTAAGGAGGGACTTGCAAACCTGGCCCAGGCGATAACGGCACCCGGTGACGTGATCCTGTCGCCCAACCCTAGTTACCCTATCCACCCATATGGTTTCATGATTGCAGGTGCGTCGGTGCGACATATGCCGATGTCTCCAGGACATGACTTTATGAAAGAGCTTGCGCACGCGGTGCAGCATAGTGTGCCGACACCGAGCGCAGTGATTTTAAACTATCCGTCTAACCCGACCGCTGAAGTCGTTGATTTGGCCTTCTATAAGGAAGTCATTGATTTCTGTAAAAAACGGGGTATCTGGATATTGTCTGATCTCGCTTATGCCGAGATTTATTTTGATGGTAACCCACCACCGTCGATTCTTGAGGTGCCGGGCGCTAAGGATATCGCGGTCGAATTTACATCTATGTCTAAAACGTACTCGATGGCGGGTTGGCGCGTCGGCTTTGCTGTTGGAAATGAAGAGCTTATAGGCGCACTTACACGCGTAAAAAGCTATCTGGATTATGGCGCTTTCACACCAATACAGGTTGCCGCCGCAGCGGCTCTCAATGGCCTACAAGACTGTGTAGAAGAACATCGCCAGATATATCAATCGCGCCGCGACGTGTTGATTGAAGGTCTTTCTTCTGCTGGATGGGAAGTGCCAAGCCCAAAAGCGACCATGTTTGCTTGGGCACCGCTACCGGATGAGTTTAAAGATATCGGATCAATGGAATTCTCTAAACTTCTGTTGGAGCATGCGGAGGTTGCAGTATCGCCGGGTGTTGGTTTTGGCGAATACGGCGAAGGATTTGTGCGTATCGCCATGGTTGAGAACGAGCAGCGTATTCGACAGGCCACCCGGAACATCAAGAAATTCATGGCGGGGTACCGCAAGTCAAGATAATGCGGTCACGTGGTCGCTACACATAAAACAAGTTTATTTAAGGATAAGAAATGACTAGTCAGTCATCCCCACTTCGCATTGGTATCGCCGGGCTCGGAACGGTTGGCGTTGGTGTCGTAAAGATATTAGAGAGTAGAAAACAACAGTTAGCTGATCATGTTGGCCGGCCTGTAGTTATTAGCGGCGTATCCGCGCGTGATCGAATGCGCGACCGCGGCGTTGATCTGGGTGGTTATTTTTGGTGCGATAACACAGTTGCGCTTGCTGCACGTGATGATGTTGACCTGGTTGTTGAATTGATTGGTGGCAGCGACGGGCCTGCTTATGCGCTCGCGAAAGAAACCTTAAAGGCAGGGAAGGCGTTTGTAACAGCCAACAAAGCCCTTATTGCGGTTCATGGTCTTGAGCTCGCGGAACTTGCGGAACAAAATGATGCATACCTGCGTTTCGAGGCTGCGGTTGCAGGGGGTATCCCGATTATCAAGGCGCTCCGTGAAGGCCTTATTGGGAACGAAATTACCGGTGTGATGGGAATCTTGAACGGTACCTGTAATTATATCCTGACAAGGATGGAGGCGGAGGGGCTAGATTTCGCACCTGTTTTGAAGGACGCACAAGACCTTGGATACGCGGAAGCCGATCCGACCTTTGATATTGATGGCATTGATACAGCCCACAAGACTGCGATTTTAGCTGCTCTAGCGTTTGGACATGCGCCCGATATCACAGAAATCCCGATAGAAGGTATTCGCAACATTGGCATGGTTGACATTAACTATGCCAAGCGGCTTGGCTACCGTGTCAAGCTTTTGGGTATTTCGCGCAAGACAGCAACGGGCATTGAAACACGCGTATGCCCGACGATGGTACCCGAAGAAAACGCGATCTCGCAGATTGTGGGCGCGACCAACGCTGTTGTGGTTGATGGCAGTTTTGTAGAGCAAACCATTTATGTAGGTGAGGGCGCGGGTGAAGGCCCTACGGCATCTGCTGTGGTTGCAGACATCATGGATGTTCTTCGCCGAAATGGTGGACCGGTATTCGGTGTTGGTCATAAATCGCTCGGCAAGGCCAAGCCGATGGACCCCAATAATCATATTG
>CAZGVP010000435.1:0-2740 GCA_964529135.1 uncultured Caulobacterales bacterium
ATGGTTCATTATCGTCAGATCAGCTTGAGCATGTCGAACAAACAACAATAGGGCACTACAACGATAATGCAGAGTCCTTTTGGCGGGGGACAAAAGATCACGATGTTGCGCAAAATTACCGTGCGCTGCTTTCCCGTTGTGAGCAAGAGGTCGCTCTGGATATACTTGATTTCGGTTGTGGTCCCGGGCGGGATGTTAGCTACTTTAAATCGTTAGGCCATCGTCCGGTCGGTCTTGATGGCAGTGAAAAATTTTGTGAGATGGCGAGACAACACACTGGTTGCCCGGTACTCCGTCAGGATTTTCTGAAACTGGATTTACCGCAAGCGAGGTTTGATGCCGTTTTTGCCAATGCGTCCTTGTTCCACGTCCCCAGTCAGGAGCTCCCACGCGTCCTGTCGGAGGTGCACGCATGCTTAAGGCCAGGGGGCGTGCTATTTTCGTCTAATCCACGGGGTAGCAGTGAAGGGTGGTCGGGTGATCGGTATGGGAACTTCATCGAATTTGATGAAGCGAGTGCGCGCTTACAAGGGGCCGGCTTTGTCTTACAGACTCATTATTATCGCCCTGAGGGTGTGCCGCGAGATCAACAGCCATGGCTAGCGATTGTTTGTAAAAGGGCATGAAAAAACATCAGGGGAATTATCAGGTCATTGGGGTGAAATCTTGGGGGTGAAATCTTGACAAAAAAAATATATCCGTCGAACCGTTGTTGCGGAGAGGACATTAAAATGGACAGGCACTTTCAAAACTACTTGATTTACACGGTCGACCTAATCCAATGAAAAAACGCATTCTGGTTTATGGCGATTCGAATTCCTGGGGCGTGCTGGATGATGGCCTAAACCAGCGCTTTGATGATCGCTGGCCAGTGGTAATGTCACGACAGCTTGGCACTGAATGGGAATTAACCGAAGCCTGCTTACCCGGACGAACAGTCGATAAGGATGATGCTGTCATGTCCTCACAGCAGCCGGATATATTCAACGGCAGAACACATTTACCAGCGGTCTTGCTGTCCTGTCAGCCGATCGACACCGTTATTGTTATGCTGGGCACCAATGACCTGAAAGCACGCTTCTCTGCCAGCGCCCGTGATATTGCTGCAAGCCTGATTGCGTTGGGTGGGCTTATTCAGCAAGTACCCTGTGGCACCGGCGCCTGGCAGTCAGATATTGGGTCTCAAAATGTTAAGGATAGCCCCAGGATCCTGTTCATCTGCCCACCTGCATTAGGTAAACTCGCGGCTAACCAAAGTTGGGAGCGTTACCCCGAGTGGTTAGAGGGGAGGGCAAAGTCGCTGGCGTTACCCGATATCCTGAAAACGGCGTGCGAGAAGGCCGGATTTGACTTTGTTGATGCTAATCCAGGGGCAGCTTCCTCAGATCTTGATCCTATTCACTGGGACCAGGATAACCAACGATCCCTTGGCGCATTGATGGCCAGAAAACTGCAGCACTTGAATCCATAGGCCGATTACAATGCCAAGCTTCGATTGAGCTGATTCTGTGTAAAACATGGCTGGCTAAGCTGCTTTTTTCAGTTCTTCAATCTCGGTTCTATCTTCTATAAATTCAGCCAATGCAAGGAAATCCGAACGAGGGATAGATCGACCTCCAAATGATTTAAATGCCAATTGAGGAGGCTGCCGTTCTATCAGGCTGTCGTACCCCCAATACAATAGTTGTGTGCTGTGCCGAACTGAAATCTGGTCTTCGATTGGATCGATATAGTGAAACTTTGGATCATTCCCCAGCAGCTGTTTTAGGTTATCTTTGAGCAAATTATTGAGAATCCGGTTTTTCTTCTCTTCCTTCGTGTAGAAATTATTAACGAGAACAAATAATTCTGCGTTGGGGTTTAGTTGTCTGATAGTTTTTAGAGTACGGTGTACCACATCCGCATTTTTGTTGATGCCTATGGGATTTAGTGTGATAGGAACAATACAGTAGTCAAACTTCTCGATTAGATGCTGAGGGTTCGCATCAAGCTCAGGATTGCAGTCGCAGATAACAATGCCCTCGTCATGGTCGTTTTCATCCCACTCGTCATGGTTAATCACCGCTACACGATGGCCTTCGGTTTTCTTGTTTGGTGCAGGTAGGTAGGTGCCTTCGCCCAGAAGCTTACGTAGATTACCTTGCCTGTCCAGATCTACTAGTACGGAGTCATAACCAATCATGGCAAACGCACCAGCAAGGTGTGCAGAAACAGTAGTTTTACCGACTCCCCCTTTGCAAGTGAAAACGCCAATGTATCTTCTGTTATTTTTCACCGGTGGAATGTTATTCTCAGGCGTTTGTTCCTTTAGCCAGCTTATTGCACCATTCTGGCAAATTCCGAGGTCGACAATTTTTGATTCGGATGACTCGTAGAAAGTTATAGCGGGTTTGCTGTATCCATTTGCGGAAACATACATACCGCCAGTGAATGCGATCTGGTGCGGAATATCTAGCCAGTCAGCGAATTTCTGTAGATAAGGTACACTGACTTTGGATTTGAAATTCTTCACTTGTACCGCCAGCACCTGATCCACTCGTGTGGCTAGAATGTCATAGCCAGGGGCATTGGTCGGGGCCAGCTCCGCTTGGTATCCCATTTTCTGTAATTCGAACAGAACAATTTTCTCGAAATCAGAGGGATCAGATATAACGATATTACCCAAGGTACGTACTCCATTTACTATCTTACCGAAATGCAAACATGGATTTTGCAAGGCCACTAATTTGAGCAGATATTC
>CAZGVP010000436.1:0-2732 GCA_964529135.1 uncultured Caulobacterales bacterium
CATATTATTATAATATAACATATCAATATAATTGGTTTAGAAAAAAGTCAACTCGATGTGTTGATGTATATACCCTTAGGCATTGGCAGGTAAGAGTAGATATGATACTTAGGTTCTTATGTCGAACCCAGATGATAAGCCGAATTTCCGCCGACGGTCACCTGTAGCTATCGATGATTGCAGCATGGCGATGACGATTGACCTCATTGGGGATCGATGGTCGCTATTGATCCTGCGTGAGGCGCTATATGGTGTCGCAAAATTTGAAGATATAAGAACAGACATAGGTATTCCGAAATCCATACTGTCTTCTCGCCTGTCAAGACTTGTAGAAAATGGAATTTTGCAAAAAGTGAAATACCAGGAACCGGGCACCCGTAGTCGCCATGCCTATGTACCCAGCGACAAGGGACGTGAACTTGGATTGGCTCTGCTAACCTTTATGCAATGGGGCGATAGGCATATGCGTGAAGGTCATAAACCCCTTGCAATGCAGGATCGTGGAAGCCGGCAAAATGTACGCCCGTCTTTGGTAAATGAACACGGTATTGAGGTATCTATGAACAATTTGCGTCTGGTTGTAAGGAAGCCATAAAGCACTAATATCTTTGCCCGCGCTTATTGGTCGCAATTATGAGACTGGTATGGGTTCAGTAGCTCGGTTATAAAATCGCCATGTCATATGATTCATTAAGAGAATTTATCGACCGCCTTGAAGCGGAAGGGCGTTTGGTTCGTGTTCAGGAACCGGTATCGACCGAGCTTGAAATGACGGAAATTCAAACTCGCGTACTCGCAGAGGGCGGCCCAGCAATCCTGTTTGAAAATGTGTTGAATGAGCGTGGTGAGCGTTCTGACATGCCCGTTCTTGTGAATTTGTTTGGTACCGTTGAGCGCGTCGCCTGGGGCATGAACCGGGTGCCATCAGAGCTTCGGGAAGTGGGTGAAACGCTTGCGTTCCTACGTCAGCCCGAGCCACCACGCGGCATCAAGGACGCTATTGATTTACTGCCGCTTGCAAAACAAGTCATGGCAATGAAGCCCAAGAAGGTCAAAAAGGCGCCGGTTCAGGAAGTGGTATTAGAAGGCGACGATATCGACCTTTTCAACCTGCCTATTCAAACTTGCTGGCCTGGGGAACCTGCCCCCTTAATCACTTGGCCGCTTATTGTGACCAAGGGGCCGAGCGACGCACGCGAAGATAGCTATAATCTCGGCATTTACCGGATGCAGCGCCTTGGTAAAAACAAAACGTTGATGCGCTGGTTGAAGCACCGAGGCGGCGCTCAGCAATATAAACGTTGGAAGGACCAAAAGCGCGAACCTGTGCCTGCTGCCGCGGTTATCGGCGCAGACCCGGGCACGATATTGGCGGCGGTTACCCCGGTACCTGATACACTATCAGAGTATCAGTTTGCTGGATTGTTGCGGGGCAAGAAGGTACCGCTTGTCGATTGTAAAACGGTGCCTCTGCAAGTGCCGGCAACCGCTGAGATTGTGCTTGAAGGCTATGTAAGTCTTGATGAATACGGCGACGAAGGGCCTTACGGCGATCACACGGGTTACTATAATTCGGTCGAGCAGTTTCCGGTTTTCAACATTACCGCAATTACAATGCGTAAAGATCCGATTTATTTGTCTACCTACACAGGACGGCCGCCAGATGAGCCCGCGATCCTGGGTGAAGCGCTTAATGAGGTATTCATACCGCTTTTGCAGCAGCAGTTCCCGGAGATCGTAGATTTCTGGCTGCCACCAGAGGGGTGTAGCTATCGTATCGCTGTAGTTTCAATGAAAAAGGCTTATGCCGGGCATGCCCGCCGTGTGATGATGGCAGTATGGTCCTTCCTTAGGCAATTTATCTACACCAAGTTCGTTATTGTTGTTGACGACGACATTGATGCTCGTGACTGGAAAGATGTCATGTGGGCTATATCGACCCGGATGGACCCGGTGCGCGATATCATGACGGTTGAAAACACACCTATTGATTATCTCGACTTTGCGAGCCCGGTTTCCGGCCTTGGCGGAAAATTGGGAATGGACGCCACGAATAAAATGGACGGCGAAACCAATCGTGAATGGGGACAGGAAATCCGAATGGATGATAAAGTTGTTAGCCGGATTGATGATATCTGGAATGAGCTTGGCATCCCAGGGTCTGGTAACAAAATCTGGAAATAATAGACTTTGGGGTCCAGTTATGATCTAAGTGCCGCAGAATATTGAGATTAATAAAAATAACAACTCTCGATTTCCGCTGCTCGATTTCAAATTACAGACTAGAATAAGCGATGTCAGATACCGGTAAGTTTGATAAAAAGACCTTGTTGTGGATAGCCATCGGCGCTGTTGTGCTTGCGATAGGCATGGGCGGCAATTATTTGGCGTCGGTTTTAAACCAGCCATCTGGGAACAGTGACGCTGGCTCAATTACGTCGGCACCACTTGTGGAAGTTGTGGCACCTGTTACTGCATCGCCGAATTATACGATAAGAGTTCCCGGTCGTTTTCGTTCACGACAAACGGTTGCAATCGTTGGCGAGGTTCAAGGTAAAATCACGTATCTTAATCCGAGGCTTGTAGTGGGTGGTCGCTTTGAGCAGGGTGAATTGTTGCTTAAGATCAATCCTGTGAATTTTCAAGCTGAAGTCGCGCGCGCCAAAGCAGGCCTTAGGAGCGCGGAGGCGTCGCTTATTCGAGCCCGACTGGATAATGATCGCCAAAAAGAA
>CAZGVP010000437.1:0-2730 GCA_964529135.1 uncultured Caulobacterales bacterium
GATGCTGCTGACGCGGTGGCGAAGCGGTTTGAAGATTGGAAAAAACGCGGCGCTCCTGAGCATATTGCTCGTGAAACAGCATTGTTTCCGTCGCTTGAGCGTGCTTTTGATGTCGTTGACATTGCGCGTGAAGCGGGATGGACAACAAATGCTGCCGGTAGTCTTTTCTTTGCGATGGGTAGAAAATTAAAGTTAGACGTGTTACGCGAACAAATTCGAAATAACCCACTTCAGGAAAATTTTGACAAACGCGCCAGCCGACGTTTGATGGAAGAAGTCACTCGACATCAAAAAGCATTAACAATGAATGTGATTGCTATGGGTGAGCAAGAACCATCTGGCCAGGCATCGCAATGGTTGATACCAAGAATGCAAAACTGGTCTGATAGTAATAGTTCTGCACTCGAGCGTTATAGTCGGTTTATTCAAGAGGTTGATCTTTCTTCTCAAACACCATCAGTAAGCAAACTTTCTTTGTTAAGTCGGCAGCTTGCGGAACTGGTTGAGCGCACAATAAAACAGAATACATAATTTCTCGTTATCATTGACCTATTCTGGCAAAACGCGACACCAAGGCGTTCTCTACATAGTTCACGGAAAACCCCGGATTCACGAGAGATGCTGATATAAAGATATGTTCGTTTTCTAAAGGTATGCATGATACTTGAACTAAGCTCAAAGAGCTATTTCCTCAATTTCCTGAATAGTGTGGTAACTGACCAGTTTGTCGGGCTTGCAGGAGTCAATGATCCTGACGCTAATGTCTCGGTGCAATAGCCACCATAAGCCGGAGCATATTTATCTGATGACTGAAGGAAAAATTCTCTGTTTTGTGCATTGGCAAAATAATTAGTTGCACCTTGATGATCAGCTGTGAACCTGTTTGATCCTTTAACCGCAGCATTTTTTGTAAAATAACTGACAGGGTCATAACCTTCAATTGCAACACCAAATTCTGGGTCGACAACTGTGCGATTAATATTTTGAGCAATAGATGGCACGACTAAAGCTTCAACTGGCAATACGATAGCTGAGTAGGTGGGGTCGGTAAGGCCAGATCATCTAAGATGGTAATCCTGCCATTGTGTGAGTATTCAGCCAGCACTGGAGATGCTTTTAGGCTCTCCAAAACTTTGTTTACATTATCAGTTTTGGGTTGCTCTGCTGTAGTTGGTTTTGCGGCAGTATCTTGTGCGGTAGCTTTTGAGCTGAGTAGTAGAACTCCTGCAGAGAATATAGATGCTTGAATAATGTTCGCCAGATTGCCCGCCTTAAGAGCTAATCGCTATTTTCTACTGCTAATATAAAGAATTGTTCTCTCGACTACACCTCACAAAGTGCCAATGGTTGATCACATCAAGCGCATATGCGAATTTATCTGGAGTTCAGCACATCTTGAAGGCCTTTACAGTTCATGCCCCACCAAAATGCTCCTTTTTCTGTTAGTATTGTCCCGGTCACCCCATTTCAACAAAACTGTTCAATAGTTCGCGCGCCCTCTGGCGTGGCGGCTGTGATTGATCCTGGTGGCGAGCCAGAAAAAATACTTGATCAAGCAAAGCAGATGGATGCTCGGATTGAACAAATTTGGTTGACCCATGGTCATCTTGATCATGCCGGCGGTGCTGAGGCCATCAAACGTGAGACCGGATCACCGATCATTGGCCCCCAAAAAGAGGATCAGTTCTGGCTTGAACAGATAGCTGATAACTGGGCGCGTTATGGACAGGCCGGGATGGGTGAGGATTGTGTTCCCGATCGATGGCTGGAGGATGGGGATGTGCTTGATCTGGATGGCGTTAAATTTGATGTGATTTTTACACCGGGCCATACCCCCGGTCATGTGGTGATTTATCATAAAGGCGTAAAAATCGCATTTGTTGGTGATGTGTTGTTTGCAGGTTCCATAGGGCGCACTGATTTTCCAAGAGGAGATCACGCAACATTGATTAGGTCAATTACGGATAAGCTTTGGCCACTTGGTGGAGATATGCAATTTGTCCCTGGACATGGTGCTATGTCCACTTTTGGAAAAGAGAGGCAAGACAATCCATTTGTGGGTGATACAGTGACTGGTTATCAAGGTGCGCAAAAGCAAGCCCCAGATATTATAGCGCAGAAAACAACAAAACGCTGGCAATAAGGATTATCGATGAAGGCTCTTGTGAAAGCCAAAGCGGAAGAGGGCATTTGGCTCGCCGATGTTGCACATCCCGAGATTGGCCCAAATGATGTGTTGATCCGGGTTAAGCGCACTGCGATTTGCGGCACTGATGTACATATTTATAATTGGGATGACTGGGCAAAAAAAACAGTCCCCGTACCAATGACTGTGGGGCACGAGTTTGCCGGAGAAATTGTTGACATAGGATCTGAGGTTCATCCTGAGCACTCAAAGCTGAAAGTGGGTGACAGGGTTTCTGTTGAAGGGCATGTTACATGTGGGTATTGCCGAAACTGTCGAGCAGGTGATCGGCATTTGTGCCGTAATAGTGTTGGTATTGGGGTGAACCGACCTGGCGCATTTGCAGAATATATCTCAGCGCCAGCGTTTAATGTGTACCGCTTGCCAGACGATATCTCAGACGATTTGGGTGCCATATTTGATCCATTCGGTAATGCCGTTCACACTGCACTTGCGTTTGATTTGGTGGGCGAAGATGTATTGATCACAGGTGCCGGACCGATTGGAATAATGGGTGCGGCAGTTGCAAGGTTTGTTGGTGCGCG
>CAZGVP010000438.1:0-2730 GCA_964529135.1 uncultured Caulobacterales bacterium
AACCGGATTGACCCTACCACCGAGTGCGAGCGAGAAAATTACCATGAACAAAATGGTAGTTACAGCAGGCGCTCCAAGCGTCTGTGACCACACCTTCATGAATCGCCGCGACTCGCGTATGTAAAGAGTCTTCAATCCAAGCCAGTTGATAGTCCCGATTGTACGGGTTCCAATAGATGGATAATTATTTTCTTCTGCAGGCGAAATTGGCTCTGACACTGGCGTTTGCTCCATATTGAATAGGTGTTCGACCCATATGGTCTAATTTCGGCGCTTGGCAAGTGATGCTATTAGCAGATATAAACACCCACTGAAAGCCCGGAGAGACTCGCGAGCAACGACTCGCAGCGATAATTTCTAAACCGGGTGGTCAGAAAAGCTTAAAAAGGAACCAAAATGGCCTGGACGGATGATCGCATTGAAACCCTTCGCAAACTTTGGGATGACGGACTGAGCGCAAGCCAGATCGCCAAAGAACTAGGGGAAGGTGTCACAAGAAATGCGGTTATCGGTAAAGCGCACCGCCTTGGTCTGAAGTCACGCCCTTCTCCTGTCAAAACTGACAAAGACAAGAAAAAGGCACCAACAAAACGCGCTGCGAAGAAAGACACCAAAAAGTTAGTTACGCTTTTGGATCTGACGGACCGTATGTGCAAATGGCCGATTGGGCACCCAGGCGACGCTGATTTTCATTTCTGTGGTAAGAATGCAGAACCTGGCATGCCATATTGCGCCAGTCACTGCGCCGAAGCCTATCAGGCACAACCACCGCGCCGTGACCGTCGCCAGACACCGCGCCCACCCATCATGTAGTCCAATCAACTCTAATTGAAGTTTTTCCCCTTGCGGATGCCCCGTTGATGGTTACTCTCGGTAACCATCTTGGGAAAGAAGTGAGGAAACTGATATGAACTTACGGTCAAAAAAGCTTATCGGCGCGACCACATTAACCGCTATGGTCGCCATTGGTTTAAGCGCGACAACATCCGCCCATCAAAATAAAGAACGATTTGTAGATTCGCAGTATCGTCATGACTTGATGGAAGTCGTGAAATACTCTGTGGGCAATATTGGAAAAATCGTTCAGAAAAAAGTCGACGTAAAGGACGGACAGCTTGCGGCACATGCGGAGATACTTGCGAAAGCTGCAGCATCCGCAAAAGATGCTTTTGAAAAAGACACACGCGGCATCAAGGGTTTCACGGAAGCGAAAGACAATATTTGGGAAGACTGGGAAGATTTCTCAGAGCGTATGGATAAATTCGCCGCTGATACACAAGCTTTTGCCGATGCGACCAAGTCTGGTGATAACGCAAAAATTGGTGCAGGTATCGGCGCAGTATTTAAAAATTGCAAGAGTTGCCACGACAAATACAAAAGCGAATAAGCTTATCGGATTCTTATCCGCTTGATTAGAGCCGCTTTTGCGGCTCTTTTTTGTGAGGAGAAAACTAAGTTAAGATATACCAATAAATACCGTAACCGACGATCCCAGCAGTCGCGGTAGCCCAAAGCCAATGGGTGATAGTTGGCTGATCAACAGTTTCGTCCACACGCGCCTTGCCAGTTATCATCGGCGTGATCAGGTTTATCTTTTTCGCCAACAGGTAAAATAAGACAGCCAGAATATGAATTCCGATCAACACCAAAAGTGCGATACCCAAATCCTTGTGAAGCCCTGTTATCTGGCCCGAGTTTGAAACTGTGTTCGCAAACGGGCCTTCGAACAATATATCGTCATTAGCGAACAATCCCATAACCGCTTGAGCAAGTATCAAGACCAACATCAAGATAACCGAATAGCCGCCCAGCGGGTTGTGACCATATTTATGCGTGGATGGATCTCGGAAATAGGCCAATATTGCCTTTGGCCCCTTTAGAAAGTGCGAAAAGCGTGCGCTTTCGCTTCCAATGAGTCCCCAGATTATCCGCCAAAGAATAAGCGCAATCACCGCGACACCTGAATAAAGATGCATGTCACCGTATAGGCCAAACTTGGACTGAAAACCCGAATAGGCAGACATCGCAAAGCACGCTATAAGGGCGACGTGGAAAAGCCGCGTTGGCGCGTCCCATATGGTGATTTTACGGTTAGGACTACCCATCTTATTCATTTCCCATCAATGCACGAGCTGCGGCAACAATATCCTGCCTATCGGGTAGCCACTTCGCTTCCTGGTCAAAGCCATAGGGAACGGGTGTATGGGGGGGTGTTACTTTTTGGGGGGCAGATTTAAACGCATCAAAACATGTTTGGCTCATGTGCGCGATAACATGATCCGCGAAACCACCAAGCGCAGTGCCCTCATCAACCACCAATAGCCGTCCGGTTTTACGAACGCTTTGCTCAATCGCCTGGTAATCAAGCGGTACGATAGTGACGGGGTCAATCACTTCAGCGTTAATGCCAAGCGTCACCAACTCATCAGAGGCCCTGAGCGCCTCCCGCGCCATTTTGGAAACGGCGACAATTGTGAGGTCAGAGCCTTCGCAAACAATAGTCGCCTTACCAAAGGCCTTGGCTTCTAATACAGACGGTAGCGAGCCCGTCGCACCGTAAAGTCCTTTATGCTCAAAAATAATCGTCGGTGTAGTGGCCGCAATTGCCGACCTGAGGATACCTGCCGCGTCCGCAGGCGTTGACGGGCAGGCGAGCATAAAACCCGGTATCTGCATCAAAAGGCCATAAAGCAACTGGCTGTGCATTGCGCCCGAATGATCACCGGCACC
>CAZGVP010000439.1:0-2726 GCA_964529135.1 uncultured Caulobacterales bacterium
ACCGCAATTTTATTGTTTTTTGGTTATCTGAAATTTTCAGGTGCCGCCTTTATTTTTCCGTACATTGAATATAAATCTGGTGCTGCCGGATTGCCGCTTGCCGAATTTGCCTATCCATTAGGGAATTATCTGGTTGGCGGAACTGAAATCCTTGCCGGCATTCTCGTCATTTTACCCATGACCAGAAAAATAGGATCTCTCTTCGCGGTAATGCCGTTCCTTGGTGCGGTGATTATGCACCTCACCCCCTATCTCGGTACTGTAACACCGGTGGACTTTGCAATCCCAAAACCGCTTGATGCCCTAAAAGCAGGGGAAGGTTTTGTACGGACAGATTTTACAGCCGAAACAGGAACAGCATTATTTACCGTTGCCGCAGTGATGCTTGTAGTCGCAATCGTTAATATGTTCATTCAACGAAGACACGGTTAAAGATCACATCAACATTCTTGGTGTGGTAACTAAGATCAAACAATGCCTCTAGCTCTGAATTTGAAAGACGGTTAGTGACATCACTATCCGCCTTTAAATTATCCAGAAACGCACCCTCCCCGCGCCATGCTGGCATGGCGTTGCGTTGCACCAGCCTGTAAGCATCTTCCCGGGACTCGCCAGCTTGTGTAAGCGCTAACAAAACCCGTTGCGAATGCACAAGCCCGCCTAAACGATCCAGATTTTCTTGCATGCGATCCGGATAAACAACCAGTTTTTCAATAACACCAGCAATCCTGTGCAATGCAAAATCCAGATGCACTGTAGTATCAGGGCCAATACCCCTTTCCACGGAAGAATGCGAAATATCACGCTCATGCCACAACGCCACGTTTTCCATGGCTGGTACCACAGCCATGCGTACAAGACGAGCAAGACCGGTAAGGTTTTCCGTTAAGATCGGATTTCGCTTATGGGGCATTGCAGAAGACCCCTTTTGCCCCTTAGAGAAATATTCTTCTGCTTCCAAAACCTCTGAGCGTTGCAAATGACGTATTTCAGTAGCCAGACGCTCTATGGAAGATGCGATAATACCAAGGGCTGCAAAATATGCGGCATGACGATCGCGCGGAATTACCTGTGTTGAAACAGGTTCGACCATAAGCCCCATCTTCTCGGCAACATGTGCTTCTACAGAAGGATCAATATTTGCGAATGTTCCAACTGCGCCGGATATAGCGCACGTTGCAATCTCTTCGCGTGCAGCAACCAGCCGTTTACGAGCGCGGACAAACTCAGCATAGTAACCGGCAAGCTTTAAACCGAAAGTCACTGGCTCGGCATGAATGCCATGACTGCGCCCAACACAGATTGTATTTTTGTGCTCCAACGCACGGGTCTTTAAAGCTGCCAACAGCCGATCCACGCCTTCCAGTAATACATCAGATGCTTTTGCCAACTGAACCGAAAGACAAGTATCCAGTACGTCAGAAGAGGTCATCCCCTGATGGACAAATCTCGCCTCAGGCCCGACTATTTCTGCCAAATGGGTCAGGAAAGCAATCACATCATGCTTCACTTCCCGCTCAATGTCATCAATGCGGTCAACATCAAACTCGACTTGGCCAGCTTTATCCCAGATGACTTTAGCTGCGTCAGCTGGAATAATCCCTAGCTCAGCCATGCGATCGGCAGCGTGCGCTTCGATTTCAAACCAAATGCGAAACTTAGACTGGGATGACCAAATGTCAGCCATCTCAGAGCGGGAATAACGAGGAATCATAAAAACAGCCTGCGATCAAAAGTACTGAAAAAATCAAGCCCGTGATGCGCCGAAGCTGCGATCTGAGTCAATAGGGCTAACTATCGAAAAGCGGAGACATACAAAAAGACCCCGCCAAAGCGGGGTCTTATTTATTTAACAATCAAAGCTTGGTTTAAAAATTAGCCCTGACCTTGAAGTAGTAGAGGCCACCAGAGAAACCACCTGGCGCGGTCGCTGGATACAGCGATCCAACTATGCCTGCAAATGGGTTCAAATCCGGGAAGCTGTCAAAGACATTCTGCGCACCCGCAACAAGCTCAATCCGCTCGTCAAAGATTTTTAGCGCGCCCTCAATATCAACAGTAACCTGTGCCCCAGCAAAGATAGGCAGGTCACAGAAGTTATTCGCAGCACCAGCAGCATCACTCGTCGCATCAAGATGGCACTCAAAGAAGCTGCCCCAATAGTTAATACGAGCCAGACCACGGAATGGCCCATGGAAATGGTTGATCGTGAAATTACCACGGGTTGCCGGAAGATTATCCTCCAACTGCGCCTGACGGCCCTGAGATAATGGTGCCGCAGTATCAAGACCACGATCTGTTACTGTTGTATCAGTCCAGTTAAAGGCCACCGCTGCTGTTGTGCTTGATCCTTCATAAAGATCCAATGTGGTATTTGCGACCACATCAATGCCTTGTGTTCTTGTATCAAACGAGTTTGAGAAGAACCCAAAACTCGCCAGGTCTTCAGAACCGGCAAAATCAGCAGCGTTTAACACGCCATTAGAATCCAAGTTAAACAGAACAACACTCGTTATTCCGTCATCTGAATCGATCACACCATCACTATTAACATCAGATGTTATGTCCAGATCAGCGAGAGATAATCCGGCACCTATGCCAGCATTTACGAGCGCTCCGCGGAAATCTTGCTGATCAGAAATAGCAATCCTGTTATCAACCTTGATCCGGAAGTAATCGATTGTGAAATTGACATTTCCAAGACCAAATGCCGTACCAATTGTACA
>CAZGVP010000440.1:0-2721 GCA_964529135.1 uncultured Caulobacterales bacterium
AAGTCCGAGAAGGCGGTGTAGCTGAAGTCTGCGTAGCTCGAGAAGGCGGTGTTACTGAAGTCTGCGTTGCCTGAGAAGGCAGAGTTATTGAAAGTGGCAGCCAAATACGGGCGGGGGCTGGGCAATTGGTCGCTTTGTTGATTTTGGCGAAATGGTTCAGGTACTGAAAAATCAATCAGGAGAGCGCCACATAACTGTCCGCGGCCATCAGCCAACCGGTCAGGTGCCCATGATAGAGTTGTAGCATCGTAATGAAATTTATCGGCGGTGGCATAGCCAGCCAATAATCGCTGTTCAACAATTTTGGTTAATTGGTTTTTGTATTCATCTGCGTTCGGGGCTGTCTGGTCAATTTTCCAGGTTGATGTTGTATGATGACGATCGGGCAGATGGACACTATGAAATTTCTGGCTTGGTTGTGAATTGGCCTCGTCTTCAATTTCTGCCCACGGTTGACCATCCCCCCGGAACCATTCTCCTGACGTCAGCATTTCATCATCACTGCGCAAGTTGATTGTAGTACCTGTGGCTATTGCCTCCGGCGCTGTGGGAAAAGTTGAAACATCCGCTCGCCAATAATCCTGTAGGGTGGCGGCGCTATAATCAGTTGGTACAGGCCAAGCGTCATTCTTATGACGACGCTCCAGTGCGATCACATGCCAACCATCTGGATGGTCCTGAGGCGATGTTGCCCATCCGTGCCAGGGTTTTTTCGTCAACCCATCCCACGAATAATCTTGCCGCTCCCCAGTTTTACGCCATTGGGCCAGCGGGTCTTGTGTGTGCTTTTGTGGTTCGATGTTTAGTGATGTGCTATCGCCATCAGCCATATTGCGGCTCCCCAGCTTGTCTGCCTTATTTATCTTCCTCGATCCCGTATGAGTAATGTGAGGATTTTCTCCAGTTTTTCAAGCTGTTACCGAGGGCTTTCCTCCTCGGCGTAACGTGCTTATGTTCTGCAAATGTCCCAATCTGCCGAACCGACCAAAGCCGCATCAAAAAAACGCCTGAAAAAACCGTCATCTCAACCCGTTACGCCAAAAGAGGAAACGGTTGCGGGTGGGTTTTCCGAGGCGGTGGCGACTTATCACGATCGCACGCAGATCAAGGATTGGGAGCCCCATCGCCCAGAGCGCCTGCCCACGACCAAAATTTTGTCAAAACCATTGCGAGTGGTCTCCAAATATGAGCCGGCTGGTGATCAGCCAACTGCGATTAAGGAGCTCTCCGGGGGGCTGAAAGAAGGCGAGTGGGATCAGGTATTGTTAGGTGCGACAGGTACCGGCAAGACATTCACGATGGCCAAGGTCATTGAACAAATGCAACGCCCTGCTTTAATCCTTGCACCGAATAAAACATTGGCAGCGCAGCTCTATGGTGAGTTCAAGGCGTTTTTCCCTGATAACGCGGTGGAGTATTTTGTTTCCTATTATGATTATTACCAACCCGAAGCCTATGTGCCGCGCTCTGATACGTATATTGAAAAAGAAAGCTCAGTTAATGAGCAGATAGATCGGATGCGCCATGCCGCAACACGGGCTCTGCTGGAGCGTGATGATGTGGTGATCGTTGCATCAGTTTCATGCATTTATGGTATTGGTTCTGTGGAAACCTATACCGCGATGACGTTCAGCCTTGAGGCCGGACAAACTATTGAGCGCAAACAATTGCTCGCCGATCTCGTGGCGCTTCAATATAAGCGCAATGATGCAGCTTTTGTGCGGGGTACGTTTCGGGCAAGGGGAGATGTGATCGAGATATTTCCGGCTCACTATGAAGATCGCGCCTGGCGCGTGTCGATGTTTGGTGATGAAATTGAAGAAATCACTGAATTTGATCCGCTTACGGGGCAAAAATCCGGCGAACTGGAGGTTGTCACTGTCTATGCCAACAGCCATTATGTAACACCGCGACCAACATTAAATCAGGCAATGAGCTCGATTAAAAAAGAGCTTAATGCGACCCTGCCGATTATGCGCGAAGAGGGGCGAATGCTGGAGGCGCAACGGCTTGATCAACGGGTGCAGTTTGATTTGGAGATGATGGCAGCGACCGGTGCTTGTAACGGGATCGAAAATTATTCGCGTTATCTGACCGGCCGTAAACCTGGCGAACCCCCGCCGACATTGTTTGAATATTTACCCGAGAACGCGTTGATATTCTGTGATGAAAGTCACGTAACGGTGCCCCAGATAGGGGCGATGTTTAAAGGCGACTTTAGTCGTAAGCGAACATTGGCCGAATATGGATTTCGTCTGCCCAGCTGTATGGATAACCGCCCCCTGAAGTTTGAGGAATGGGAGAAAATGCGTCCGCAGACGGTACATGTTTCCGCGACGCCAGGCCCCTGGGAGTTAGAGCGAACTGATGGTGTATTTACAGAACAGGTGATCCGCCCGACCGGACTAATTGATCCCGTAATCGAGATACGGCCCGTTACTGGTGATAAAACCAATCAGAACGCCCCAGGGCTGGAAGCCAATGGCTACATGGTAAATAATGAGCAGGCCTATGGCAATTACCCTAATCCAGTCTATATCGTATCTTCTTTCTGTAGTAAGCATGATGATGTTTCTAAGTTCGTTGTTTCAGATGAATGTTTTGAGCTGTTTACAGCCTTCTGACGATTGAATAGTGATTGTCATAAATAACCAATCACCATGCAATTATTAACCATTAACCCACCCCCTATTATTGCGCGTTTCTAATCATCTCCGCTAT
>CAZGVP010000441.1:0-2714 GCA_964529135.1 uncultured Caulobacterales bacterium
CTTTTGTTCGCCATTGCAGGTCAAGGCATTCTTTTATGGGTCTTCACATTCCTTGAGGGTCGCATGCGTGAGAACGCGATTGAGAATGCTATATTGGTCGCAGAAAAGGAAAGCTCGGAAGCAATCAGGGAAACCGCACGCAAGGCCGAGGCAGCGCTCAATGAAGCGCACGAAGCTAACAAGGCGAAATCGTCCTTCATTGCGAATATGAGCCATGAGCTCAGAACGCCGTTGAATGCGATTCTTGGTTTTTCCCAGCTTCTGGAACAGAAAAAAGACCTCAATCTTACGGATGAACGACAACTTGACTATGCTCGCGACATTCAGATGAGCGCCAATCATCTGTTGGAAGTTATCAATGACATGCTTGATCTATCAAAGATCGAATCCGGGAAAATCAAGCTCGCCGATGACATGGTTTACATGAATATCCTGTTCGAAGACGTTCTGACCTTAATGGCCACGATGATCGCCGATCACAAGATTGCCGTCTCCTCTCGAGTGGAAGACCAGTTACCTGCCCTTACGGCCGACAGTCGCAGTTTAAGCCAGATGATCATTAACCTCCTTTCAAACGCCATTAAATTCACATCAGAGGGCGGGCGTATATTCTTAACCGCCGAGCACGCAGGTGACGGCGGTATCGTCGTCACGGTTGAAGATAATGGCATTGGCATGAACCCAGCTACGCTGACACGTGTTATGAAACCGTTCGAACAAGGTGAAGTTGTTTATTCACGACAGCACGGCGGGACAGGCCTTGGCCTGCCGCTTGTTAAATCTTTGATTGGGCTTCACGGCGGCAATATCCATATTGAAAGCGAACAAGATAAGGGTACAAGGGTATCGCTTTTCTTCCCCAAATCTCGCAATGTCAGCACCAATGATGGTTTGCGTAATAAATCAGAGAAATAGCCCTAAATGCAGCTTTACTATTCCCCAACGTCACCATTTGCGCGCAAGGTGCGCGCCGCTATCATAGAGAAATCACTCGAAGCCGGTACTAAGCTCATCAGCGTCAGCCCACAGGAAAATCCTGAGCTTCTATTGAAGGCAAATCCGCTCGCAAAAATCCCAACACTGATTACTGATGAAGGGATGGCAGTATACGATAGTGCGGTCATCACAGGCCACCTTGAAACATTATCCGGTCGTGCTTTGATGCCCAAAGACCTGTCCACTCGCACTGAACTACTGACCCGTGAAGCCTTGGCAGACGGCATTATGGAAGCTGCGTTCAATAGCGCGATGGAAAAACGCCGCCCAGATGCCGAGCAATCACAATATTGGCTGACCCGCTGGCATGATGCCGTGAAGCGCTCGGTTAATATGCTGCAATTGCCTGCACGAGCAGAGCCAGACATTGGTGACATTGCCCTCGCGTGCGCGCTTGGTTACTTGGACTTCCGACATAGCGAGACTATGAAATGGCGTGATTGGCGGACGGATCTTGCGGACTGGTATGCAGTTATCAGTCAAAGAAAAAGCCTTCGGGAAACAGCGCCTCCCGAAAGCTAAATCATACATTTAGAAATGTTGGCTATCATTCAGCCGCGAGCTTATCCGCTGTTTTATTTTCAAAGTCACTAGCGTCATGACGTTCTGGTAACTGGTCCGAAGGCTCACCCCAGACACGGTTAACCATCTTGCCACGCTTGACAGCAGGTCGCGCTGTCACATCATCACACCAGCGCAGCACATTCTTATAGGATTTCACATCGAGGAAATCCGCGGAATCATACAAGAGCCCGAGCGCAAGTGCGCCGTACCAAGGGAAAATTGCCATGTCAGCGATGGTGTATTCGTCGCCCGCGATATATTTACGGTCTGCCAGATTACGGTCGAGGACATCAAGCTGACGCTTCACCTCCATGGTAAAGCGATTGATTGGATATTCGAATTTCTCTGGCGCATAAGCGTAAAAATGTCCAAAACCGCCGCCTAAATATGGCGCACTGCCCATCTGCCAGAAAACCCAGTTCATCACCTCAGCACGCGCCGCCGGCTCGGTCGGCAAAAACGCACCGAACTTTTCCGCAAGATACATCAGGATCGACGCTGATTCAAAAACCCGTACCGGCTCATCACCGCTATAGTCCCAAAGCGCCGGGATTTTTGAGTTCGGGTTCGCCGCTACAAAACCGCTTGAGAACTGATCGCCCTCGGTGATCTTCACGAGCCACGCATCATATTCAGCGCCCGAATGACCAAGTTCCAACAGCTCTTCAAGCATGATGGTGGCCTTGACGCCGTTTGGTGTCGCGAGCGAATATAATTGGAACGGATGCTTGCCCTTTGGCAGGTCTTTATCGTGGGTAGAGCCCGCAATCGGGCGATTGATGTTGGCGAACCGACCACCGCTTTCGGCGTCCCATGTCCATACCTTTGGAGGTTCATACGTTGTATCAGCCATTGGAAATCCTTCTGTCTCAATCCGTATCAATGCGAGGGTAACAACCCTACCCGGATATTTAAAATCGAGCATCTATGTGAGATAGGTGCCACAGATTTCAAGACGTGCGCAACGGCAAAAAGATGCGCATCGGACACTTTCGCGCGAGCCAAACAAGCAGATGTTTTGAAGCGATTAAGCAATGCTTGCATGAATGCTGAAGAAAAAATAGGCCTCTCCGGTTTTGACATAATGCACCGTTGCCAATGCACTATAACCGAGAGGCCAGTTAGTGGGAGGTTTAAAGTCGCTGTCGCGGCTC
>CAZGVP010000442.1:0-2713 GCA_964529135.1 uncultured Caulobacterales bacterium
TATCAAACTGGCGGCATCAGTTCGCGCAAGCGCCCGCCTGTGCGAATAGCATGGACCTGTCTGGCAAGACCTGTCTTGTCATCGGTAACAACCATGACCCCGCAAAGTGTGGCATCGCCTGTGGCTGGTGAGAACCTTCCTGCAGGTATTTTGGTCATAAAGCGGGTGAGAGGCTCTGATTTATCCATACCAATGACGCTATCATAATCACCGCACATCCCAGCGTCACACATGAACGCTGTGCCGCCTTTCATAATATGTTCATCGCCTGTGGGGATATGGGTGTGGGTGCCAACCACAAGACTGACACGGCCATCCAGAAAATGGCCCATACAATATTTTTCTGATGTGGCCTCAGCATGAAAATCCACCAGAATAGCGTCGGCATCGCGGCCCATCTGTATGCCGCCAAGGGCATCATCTACTGCCGTGCAGGGGTCATCACACGGGTGCATAAAATCCTGTCCTTGCGCATGCAGGATCAAAATATTGCGCCCCTGACGGTCCTGATAAAGGCCAGAGCCACGGCCGGGGTTGTTCTTGGGAAAATTAAGCGGGCGCAGCAGCGCGGTCTCGCGATCATAAAGGCTGATTTCGTCGCGCTGGCGAAAAGCGTGATTGCCAGTGGTCATAACATCGACACCGGCGTTGAGAAAATCATCAGTGATGGCATTGGTTACACCAAAGCCTCCCGCCGAGTTTTCTACATTTACAACCACAAAATCGAGAGAGAGTTTTTCTCGTATCCCCGGCAAACGCTTGAGAAGGGCTGTGCGGCCTGAACGGCCCACGACATCCCCGAAAAATGCCAGTCGCATAAAATCTTCCGTTCTATGAACTCTCGGTCCTGCTAGTCCTGAAGGACATGGCCCCGCGTTCCGTAATCATCCAATCCAAAGGCTCATCTAGCTTGGAGACTGGTAGGTGGTCAATGTGTTGAGCGCCAAAACCATAACCAATGGCGACAATATCGTGAGCTTTGCGAAGGTGTGCTAGAGTCCGGTCATAATACCCGCCGCCATACCCTAACCGATGACCATTTGAGGAAAATGCCAGTAATGGGACGAGAATGTGGGTAGGGATGATCTTCGGGCTCTCTAGTGTAGGGACCTCAATGTTGTAACGCCCACTCTCCAGTATTGTTTCCTGAGTCCATTCGCGGAAAATAAGTGGATTTTTTGGTTTTGTCACCACAGGTAAAGCAAGGCGAAGCGCCCGGTCAATTAACGCCTCAGCCAGCGGCAGTGTATCAAGCTCTGATTGTACAGGATGGTAAAGCGCAATAACAGCATCATCCGTAAGGGGAATATGAGTCATAAATATTCGAGCTGCGTGAATCGCGGCGTCAGGCCTCGCACTTTGAGCTAATTTGCGTTCTGCGTGATATTTTTCACGTAAAATGCCTTTGGTGGGGCCGTGTTTTTCAAAAAATGAGAACATGATAGTGTCCGACATTAAGCGAGTTATCAAGCTATCTGCTCGTATAACTCAATATTAAGTGCCGCCCTGGCCGTCGGATTTTTGTTCGCCCTGGACCCTAAGGAACAGGTGGGGGCCACGTATCTAGGACCACGGTCCATGTCAGAGGCAGCTCCCATTCTAAAAAGTAAGGCCCCGGGGAATCTATCCAAAACAAACCGGGCAGCCAATTTAAAGTAGGGAGCGTGGTTGAGGGTGTAAAGGGGAGGGCAGCAAAAGCTCAGCCCCAATTAGTTATGGAATTGCTATGGAGGAAAATTGACTACCCTTCTTCTGCAGCCAGCAATTTCTCAACTTCCAGTGCAGCCATGCATCCCATACCGGCGGCGGTGACGGCTTGCCGGTATATATCATCAGTTACATCGCCAGCAGCATAAACACCTTTAATTTCGGTGGCTGTGGAATTTGGCGCTGTGATCAGATAGCCACCCTGTTTCATTTTCAGCGCTCCATCGAACAGTTCTGTTGAGGGCTTATGGCCGATAGCGACAAATACACCGTCCACGGATAGGTTTTGAGTCTCGCCGGTTTGAGCATGTTTTAGGCGGGCACCAGTAACACCCAGCGGTTCTTCATTACCGAGGATTTCATCAAGATTATGATCCCAGATCACCTCAATGTTATCTTTAGCAAAAAGACGGTCTTGCAGGATTTTTTCTGCACGCAAGGAATCGCGACGGTGAACAAGTGTGACTTTCGCGGCCAGCCCGGAAAGATAGAGTGCTTCTTCTACTGCCGTATTGCCGCCACCAACAACCAGCACGTTTTTACCGCGATAGAAAAAGCCGTCGCATGTGGCACAGGCAGAAACGCCAAAGCCTTGGAATTTCACTTCTGAGGGGAGGCCCAACCATTTGGCCTGTGCACCAGTGGAAATAATCAGGGCATCAGTTTCATAGATAGTACCGCTATCACCAGTAAGCTTGAACGGGCGCTCGGACAGATCAACTGCCGTCACAATATCGTTGATGAACTCAGTGCCCACATGTTCTGCCTGTTTTTGCATCTCTTCCATTAACCAAGGCCCTTGGATGACATCCGCGAACCCAGGATAGTTCTCAACATCAGTTGTGATAGTCATCTGGCCACCCGGTTGCAGGCCATGCACAAGCACTGGTTTCAGGCCAGCGCGGGCGGTGTAAATGGCGGCAGTGAGACCGGCAGGACCGGAACCTAGAATGAGAACGCGCGATTTCATGAATTGGACCCTTTAATGTGAGGCTGGAAACCAAAG
>CAZGVP010000443.1:0-2712 GCA_964529135.1 uncultured Caulobacterales bacterium
TAAATGGATCAAACAGTACAACACTATCAGGCCTCATATGGCCCTCAAAATGAGGCCACCTGTACCAGAAACTCTATTAGAAATTGGTACATAACGTGGGGGCTAGACAAAAGCCCATTTCAAGACGAAGACCAAATTCGGCAACTTGATATAAGCAATCGAGAATATCTCTCAATTCGTCATCAGAGTATGACTTTGCTTGTCCGCCTAAAATTTTCCGTGCTTGGGATACAGAAATTTTGCGGTCACGAAAATCGGCAGCTTTCGCTTCCATAGTAATTCGAAAATAATTTTCTCAACTTTAGTACTCGTCCGCTCGCATCACCGTCATTACTCGTCGGGTTTCTTCCTGATCCAAAGGATTGGGCGACATGCCTTCATAATTCTGGTCGTAATAATCAATTTTCCAGAAATACTTGATGCCATGAACCATCACTTCACCAAAATCATGCTCACCATATGGATCATTGTCAGGAGTGAAGTTATTAAAAATTGCAATCGCGGTCATTAATTGTGACCGTTCAGATTGGGAGAGTTCCTGTACTCCTTGTGTTACCAAAACACGACCACCAATTGCATTTCGGCGCAAAAGATCATTGAGGCGGGCAATGTCTTTACTCTGATTTTCTGACCCCGATTCCGGTGTGTTTTGTTTTTCCATCGCCAGCTACAAACGACGGTACTTAACTGCAGTGACAGGCTTTGGGATGAAATTTTCGTTCAAAGTTATATTATCGAATTATGTTGGAAAATACGTGCATAAATGTATCAAATTGTGACACCAAAGCCCGTCATCAGGCTACAAAAAGTCACAAATATACTTGATTTGTGCGCCCAATAGGCGTACATTTTGAATATGTCAATTACCGATACACTATCCAAATCAGAGCGCTTAACCGCGCGTGTTACGCCAGAAATCAAATCCTTAATTTCTGAGGCTGCCGCTTTGCGTGGGCAAACCATTACCGAGTTTCTCGTGGCCAGTGCTCAATCTGCCGCTCAAACCACCTTAACCGATCAGCGCTTGATTCGATTATCGGGCGCAGACCAAAGCCGATTAATGGATTTATTGATTGACCCACCCGCTGCTAACTCAGCTCTTAAAGAAGCGATGGCAGATTACCAAGAAACGAAGAGTTTTAAGCAGTTTCGGAGCCAATGAGTTCTATTGGCTGGTGCATACAGCGATTGGCAAAAACCCACCAACGCCAATCATTTGATTGCGGTGTTCCCATTCTAAACACTTACCTGCAAGAACGCGCCGGACAAGAAATGCGACGGCGTTTAGCTGTCCCCTATGTCCTCACCAAGGACGATCACCCTGACGTGCTGGGGTATTACACCCTCTCAGCCGCTTCTATCCCACTTGACGAGCTACCCGAAGATACCGCCAAGCAAGCACGTTATGAACGCGTGCCCACAATGTTGATTGGCCGTTTGGCGATTGATCAATCTTTAGCAGGACAAGGCTGGGGCACAAAGCTGCTCATGGACGCCCTCAGCCGCATCCACAATATCACCGAAGCTGGGGTCATGCTGGTCGCTGTTGAAGCCAAAGATAAAACTGCCAAAGCCTTTTACCAACGGCTTGGCTTTATCAGCCTCAAATCTCAGCCAAATCACCTGTTTTTACCTGTGAAAAGCATCCCTCAGTAAGAAAATGCATATTTTCTGTGATATGTGGAAAACTTTCAAATTTACACACTTTCTTACACACTCACACTTTTAGTATACTTTTATACAGCAATATCAATATCTTAAAGAAAATGCGCTTAGGCTCATAACCTCCCTTGATAACTGGGTTATTTTTACATAAGCCTGCCTATTTTAGTGCAGTTTACCTATGGAGCCGGGCCTGCAGCCCTTTACTTTTACTAACTAATATTAAATAGTAAGTCATTGATGTGTGGGGGGTAAAATGGGGCGGTTTCTTTTAGGGGGTTGTATTTGCGCAATTGGTTTTGCTGCAATCTTGGTCGGCTTGAATATTCAAGAAGAGCGCATTGATCAAACCGAAGAAGAACTATCAATCAATTCAGTAACTCCAGATGGGTCTTACGAGGAGCCGGAGGCACAGATAAACGAATATGCCGGTACTCCCGCAAGTGATATTGATGGGGCACAGCGATCACTATCTTTTGACGAGCGTTACACAAAAAACTTACAGGGCAACAATATTACGGAAGTGGCAAATCCTTCCGGTATTGCTGGAGCCACCGATTTCCTTGAAACGGTTTCTATCTCAGCCATAGTTGGAGCAGAACGGCCGCGCTGCAGTGGTGTTTTAATTCACCGAGAAGTTATTTTGACGGCACGGCATTGTTTTAAAAAGCGTAAAGACGCAGGAAACGATCTGAAAGATTACGAGACGAAACCGAATGGCCATACTATAAGCTACGGCAGAATAGCATCGACACCGCCTATTTTCCGTATAAAGAGCATAGCTATTAGTCATGGAAATGTGTCAAGTGACTTAGCTCTGCTGCATCTCGCAGCGCCAGCGCCTGATAATATTCCAATTGCTAAATTTGCAACAAAGGAAGCCTTGAAAAATGCGACGTGGATGCGCGTCGTCGGGTTTGGAGACACGGTTGCCAAGGGTCAACCGATACCAGAAGTCGGTGCAGGCAGCATATGTGATCAATATGAACCAGTACCCGGATGTAAGTTTTTTGGAGAAACACCAATTGCGACCGAGAACTGCGATGGCCT
>CAZGVP010000444.1:0-2708 GCA_964529135.1 uncultured Caulobacterales bacterium
CATAAAAAGGCCAAAGAAAATAACCAGCCCCAAAGATGAAGCCGCTAATGCTTCTGCACCCAAGCGACCAATCATTAGGACATCCACCGTATTGATCGAAAATTGCACGAGCTGCGTTAACGCCATAGGAATGCCAAGCTTTAGCATAGCGTCCAGCTCAATACGCCACGGCCCTTTTGAAGCGCCATTAATCTGCTCACTATCAGTGATTATTATGTGTTGATCAGGCATTGTAGAAACTTTCTGGAAAATTTTTCGGGCAGGAGCATTCTTGCCCCCGGAATTCAAGTATCCCGGAGGGTATTTAGAGACCAAAGACTTAAGAGATGATCAGCAAAAAAACCTGACGGGCGTAACGCAAAGCGTGCACAGCGTTAAAAACACCGATGCCTTAGCTTTCGTTATTTTGAAAAGCTGATTAACCATCAGACTATCCACCCGATTTTGCGGCCCGACGATCAGACCGCCCAAAAATTTATACTTGCTCTTTATTCCTCGTTTTTCAATCTGTCAACTGCCTTTTCCACGGCAGTAGGGTCAGCGAAAAAGAATGCATGCATTCGACGGCCAGGTAAAAACGTGAAAAACCCCGCAATCAAAATGGCACCGACAAACGTGCTTATCATTGCAGAACGATGATTGCGAACGTTCCCTTTACGAATAGCAATGAGCGCCCCGGAAAGACCAAAAACAGTGAGCGGAATAAAAAGATGTATCCATGAAAAACCTGTAACAAGGCCAGCACTCTCGTTTTCCGGAACATTTCGTATAAAGAATGCAGCTGCGGATGTAATCAACATCAAAATAACATATCCCCATCCTAAGGTTTTATGAAATAGCGTTCCCTTTTTCATGGAAAAGATAATTATCCCAAGCACAAAGGCGATAGTCACCGTAATCCAGTGAATCTGAATTTCAAGTGGAGATAGTTTTGTGATGATATCCCAGTTTAAATTCACAATGTTCTTTGCCTCAAGATTTGACCGTAAATGGATTAAAATTGGTTTCAGTATCAAACACATCAACACCCTCAGCTTTTTTAAGAGCACCCACCACAGCATAAGTCACAGGTGTCAACAATACTTCCCACAATACTTTCAGAATATAGTTGGTAATCAAAACGATGATCACCTGTTGAGTTGTCCATATACCCAAAAACGCCACCGGATAAAAAATCAAACTATCTATACCCTGCCCCACTACGGTTGATCCTATCGTACGGGTCCAGAGTTTTTTTCCTTTTGTGATTAGTTTCATCCGCGCCATCACGAAAGCATTCGCGATCTCACCTGCCCAGAAAGCCAGCATTGATGCCAGTACAATCCTTGGCGTAACACCAAAAACAACTTCATATGCAGGCTGATTATCCCAACCGGGCGCCGCCGGCATAGCGACCACCACCCATGACATAAACGCCATAAAACCAACAGCAGCAAATCCCGTCCACACTACGCGCCTTGCACGGGCATAGCCATAAACTTCCGTCAATACATCACCGAGCACATAGGAGAGCGGGAAAAACAAAATGCCCGCCCCGAAAATACCAACGTCAAAGCCAAATAGTGTCAGTTCAAAAAACTGAACAAGTTTTGCTGCGCCAATCAAATTAGAGCAGATCAGCACGGCAACAAAAGCTGCCATGGCAAAATCATAATATTTGAACCGATGGTTTGCTAAGTTAGTGGCCTGTGCCGTGGCTAAAACTTCGCCGCTATTACTCGGAATTGATGTCATGATATTATTGCTTGTTTGTTACCAGATCCGTACCCGGTCTTCAGAAGTAATATAAAGCTCATCATCTTCGCTCACCTCATACGCGTCATACCACTCATCCATATTACGGATCATGCCATTGACACGCAGATACATCGGGCTATGGGGCGCTGACAGCAAACGGCGGCGCAAAGTTTCTTCTGTGCGCTTAAAACGGCGCCCTTGAGCGCGCCCGAGAAAAAACCGCTGCTTACCGGTAAAACCATCAAGCACTGGTGGCTCCTCGCCTTCAAGAGACAGCAGATACGCATGATAAGCAACCGTCATACCAGCAAGATCACCGATATTCTCGCCCAGCGTCTGCCGACCATTAACATTCAGTCCCGGCAAGGGTTGATACTGATCAAATTGAGCTACCAATCTATCACCAAGCGCATCAAACGCGGCACGGTCTTCATCGGTCCACCAGCTTTGCAAAACACCGCGCGCATCATATTTCGAGCCCTGATCATCAAATCCGTGGCCTATTTCATGTCCTATGATTGAGCCGATCGCTCCATAATTCAAAGCCGCATCAGCGTTTGGATCAAACAACGGAGATTGAATGTACCCGGCTGGTACAAACGCCTCATTGCGGGTCGGGCTATAGAATGCATTCACTGTTTGCGGTCCACTGAACCATTCTTTTTTATCTACAATCTGGCCAAGGCGATTTTTATTTCTCTGAAAGTCATCTTCGCGTAAACGTTTAATGTTTCCAAATAAGTTTTTTTGACGAATACGCACATTAGAATAATCGCGCCATTTTTCAGGGTAGGCGATTTTGGCAGTGACATTTTTTAACTTAAATAAAGCTTGAGTTTTTGTCTCATCTGTCATCCAGCTCAAATTTTCTATGCGGGTTTTAAACGCGGTTCGAATATTTTCAAACATCTGCGTCATAAGAACTTTAGACTCTTCGGGAAAGAACCGCTCAATATAAATTTTACCAATGG
>CAZGVP010000445.1:0-2703 GCA_964529135.1 uncultured Caulobacterales bacterium
CTGAAAGCTCCTCGGGCTTACGATCAAGCAGCTCATTTAACTTCAACATATCCGCGGCGCGATTGACCGAAACTTCAATTTCCGTTCGCGACATCCGCCCCATACGCAACGGCGAGGCGATGTTTTCAAAAACGGACAATGTCGGATAGTTGACAAACTGCTGATAGACCATCGCAATATCGCGGTTTTGCACGCGCTTGCCGGTAACATCGTTTCCGTTCCAGACGATCCGACCGGTATCCGGCTTATCGAGCCCCGCCATCAGGCGCATCAGGCTCGTTTTACCTGATTGTGTAGGGCCCAAAAGCACGTTCATAGTCCCTTGCCTAAGTTCTAAGTTCGTTGGGTGGATATGGGTTGCCCCATCCACAACTTTTGAAATATCCAATAATTCAAGGCTCATTATGTTGTCCTGTTTGCACCATAGCTATCACAGAGCATAATAATTGGTCACGTTCAAACCCAACAAGCCTGATTTTCGTTGCTAACTGTGTAGTGCAGCGATGCATTTGGGACCGTTGCATTCACTTTGATTTCGATGTGACTATAGTTTTTATTTTCTTATGGAATGAGCAGCTACGAACAAAGATCCCTTCAAAAGACATCGGTCTCTCGATCTACATTTCCCTCCAGGTCCTCATCTTTGAATGTGAGAATAGCTATTAGTTTTTCAATTTTCTGATCAGGGTCAAGGCTTGCATCTGTTAGAATGAGAAAGGCCGAAGTATTTTCAAGGGCAGTTTGAATTCTCATTATATGATACCATGACAGCCCCCTTAGTTATGCAGTTAGTGTAAAAACCCAGCTGGCTGGAACGCTACGGGCAAAGTTTATTTAACAACGATGACAGGTGGATATCAGTACCGCGTTTTGGTATTGCGACCAATGCGTAAAATCTGACAGATCGCCCCGATCGCCAATGGTTTTGGTACCCTGAACTGTTTAGTAGATTCATTGTTTCTAGTGGATTATTTCAAGATGTTATCTGAAGGTTTCCAAAGCGGCTATCAGGCTTGACTTTCTTCAAGGTTCAGCGTTTGTCACAAATTCAACGATGTGGAGAATGATGATGTCTATGAATATTGCCCTTGTTGGCGCAACTGGAAATGTTGGCCAGGAAATTTTGTCCATTTTGGATGAGCGTTTGTTTCCTGTGGATAATGTCCATGCGATTGCTTCACGTGCTTCGTTGGGGCGAGAGGTATCTTTTGGCGACAAGACATTGAAGTGCCAGAATTTGGAACAATTTGATTTTTCAAAGGTAGATATTGCCCTGTTTGCTGCAGGTGGTGAAACTGCAAAAGAATGGGCCCCTAAGGCGGCTCAAGCTGGCGCAATTGTGATAGATAATTCTTCCCATTTTCGTATGGACCCAGATGTGCCCCTGATAGTACCAGAAGTGAATGCTGATGCTGTTGCTGGGTATACAAAAAAGAACATCATTGCTAACCCGAACTGTTCAACTGCACAGTTAGTGGTTGCGTTAAAACCGCTCCATGATGCAGCGACAATCAAGCGGGTTGTGGTTGCGACTTATCAGTCGACATCTGGCGCGGGTAAATCAGCCATGGATGAGCTGTTTAATCAAACCAAAGATATATACGTCAATGACGCGGCAACACCGGAAAAATTCACAAAGCAAATTGCTTTTAATGTGATCCCGCATATCGATGTTTTTATGGAGGATGGTTTTACTAAAGAAGAATGGAAAATGGTAGCTGAGACCAAGAAAATTCTTGACACAAAAATTAAACTGACTGCTACTTGTGTGCGTGTCCCGACTTTTGTGGGGCATGCTGAGGCAGTTAATATTGAATTTGAAAACCCGATCTCTGATGATGAAGCACGCAATATTATGCGCGAAGCCCCTGGGTTGCTCGTTGTGGATAAGCGTGAAGATGGTGGGTATGTGACACCCGTTGAATGTGTCGGTGAATTTGCTACTTTCGTAAGTCGTATCAGAGTAGATCATACTGTCGATAATGGCCTTGCGCTTTGGTGCGTATCAGACAATTTGCGCAAAGGGGCTGCACTCAATGCAGTACAAATTGCTGAAACACTCCTTAATCGCGGGTTTCTGGCTAAAGCCGCATGAGCGGCGTAGATGATACTGCTTTTAGGGGCGAAAAGCCCCCTATCAAGAGCCCGTCCGATGTTCGTGACGGGCTGATCTTTTCTATCCTTGCCTACACGCTTTGGGGGATGATGCCGTTTTACCTGAAACAGGTAGAAACGGTGCCTTCGATAGAGATCGTTGCTCACCGGGTTATATGGTCAGTGATATTCGGTGCAGTTCTTATAGGAATGAGGCATCAATGGGGTGAGGTGAAACGTGCACTTACAACGCCGCACATTATTCTTGTGCTTTCCTTTGCTGCTATCTGCATTTCGCTTAACTGGTTGATATATGTCTGGGCGGTTGCTGATGCACGGGTACTGGAGGCAAGTCTGGGATATTTCATTAATCCACTTATGTATGTTGCGGCAGGTGTATTTGTACTCGGCGAAAAATTGCATCGTTTACAGATTATAGCGTTAGCATTAGCGTGTCTTGGTGTCTTTATTTTGACTTTAGGCCTTGGAAAATTACCGTGGGTTGCCATTATTTTGGCTCTTTTGTTTACGGCATATGGTTACATTCGTAAAATAACTGATATTGGCGCTATGCCGGGCCTGTTCGTGGAGACTGTTTTGATATCTCCT
>CAZGVP010000446.1:0-2684 GCA_964529135.1 uncultured Caulobacterales bacterium
CTTTTTCGTAGAGAATTACAAAATTCGTGGATCAGTTATAGGGGGGAAAGACAACCCAGCCTGTGCCTTACACCTAGTCACCACCGCGTGATATGCGACGTTCGCATTCCCCGTCATTTTCCGTAAACCACGGATGCCCGTTTGTTTGTATTTTTTATTATCCCTGTACAGATAATAGATGACCTGCATTGCCTGGCGTATCGTGCAATCCTCGTGGGTTCGCTTTACCTGCCCGTGTTGCGTATCGCTATTTTGTAGAGGAACGTAAGCGGTATGGTTTTACAGTTATCTCTGAAAGACAAACGACATAAGCTGTGGCATCGATATGGTTGATACTGATAGCTTGGTGTTTTCATTTTGTGGAATTCCAGGACTGTGTCAGCTATGTGCTTTTACATATTCGAGGATATGATTGTTTCTACATGTGTTGCAGCCATCTTCTGCCATTTTAATTTGTCTCTTCTGCTAAATAGGCAATTAAGGCTGCACGATCTTTTTCCTTTGGTAACCCTGCAAACACCATGCGGTTGCCGGGAATAAAGCCTGCGGGGCTAAGCAGCCATTCGTTTAGGGTCTCTGCATTCCAAACCAGATCGGATGCGGCCATCGGATCTGAAAATTTATAACCCTCTTTTTTACCCACAGTAGCACCCATAAGGTCATGTAGATTAGGTCCAGTCAGGTGGGGAGCGTTTTCTTTTAAAGTGTGACAGGAGCGGCACCGCAGAAAGACAATTTTTCCTCGTTTTAGCATTGCGACCTCTTCTGGAGGAGGCGGCACGGTGCCTGCCGTTGCTGGCTGTTCAACCTCAGACGACGATGTCGGCGTAGTGTCCGTGTTAGTCGTTTGTATATCAGGGGGTTTTTGTTTTGTGGGTGTGGGGTTTGTATCCGCTTGGCCACAACTGATAAGCAAGGCGATAGCCGCAGCCAATAATATCAGATTTCGATTTCGCATAGTCTTTTTCCTGTAGTTTTGAAGTGTTGTTTAGGGCGTTAAAGCTCGCCCAGAGATTCTCAGAAGACATTTCCTTCGCGGTGACAAAATGTGCCAAAATCTCCGGCATAAATACCTAAAGTACGCGATTCAGGATCGGCCACACCATAGGTTAATGATCGCATTTCGCCAGCATGTCTCAGGAAGTAATATATAAAATCAGGGCGAGTATAATAGAACGGATATTCTTTTTCACGGGTTGCTTTTGTAAGGGCGGCTTGGCTGTGTACGCGTAGATTTTTCACCTCTTGATTGTTAGTTCTATTTTTACCGTAGAAAAAATCTCCAGGGAAATATTTTTGCACGGCAAAAGCGGGTTAGCTAATCTGGGGGCTTTTTAGAAGCTGTAATGCGCCCTTAGTCTGCGAATAGCGTATGTAAGTATATACATAAAATAAATATATGTATATCTCATCCGTATCATGCTAGCCGTATAAGAGAAATGGCCATGTGGTGTTGATTACAGCAATTTGAGGCCGTGGATAGTTGCCCATATTCAGGTGGCGTGTTGAAGCTTAAAAAGTGGCTGTATGTGCATGTTATTTGAGATGTTAGGCAGGGGTACTGTTTATCCGAAGGGACGTAAATGGCCGATAAACCTATCAAATCCGTCCAGCGAGTTTTTGAAATATTGGAATTATTTGACCAAGAACGTCGTCCTTTGGCGGCTAAGGAAATCTCTCGAAGGCTGGGATACCCGTTAATGAGCGCGCATGAGCTGCTGAAAAGTATGCATCAGCTAGGGTACGCTGATTTTGATGCCCCTAACTGGACATATTCTCCTTCTCTTGCCTTGCCTGTTGCATTGGAATGGGTGCGTGACCGTGTGGAGCGTCATGCAAATATATTGGCATTTGTAAACGCATTGAATGAACAAACTAAAGAGACAATTAATATCAGCAGGCGCGTAGATAGTGATGTTAAGATTATTCATGGTGCAGAGAGTGTTTATGCAGTTGGGGTAAGCGTGAAGGTTGGCACGATGATGCCCGTCGCGACTTCTTTAACTGGCATTGTTTCTCTGGCTCTGTTTGATGGGAATGATCTTGAAAAACTCCTTCAGGAAATTTCAGTGCAGGATAACTTTCAGGCAAAAAACCTGGATCGCACATTCATTGATAATATACTGAATGAATTGTCTACTTATGGCGTGGTAATGCGTTGTGATGTTTTCGTGCAAGGCGTGGGAGCTATTTGTTTTCCTGTCTATGGGAATGACACTAATGAGATGTTTGTCATCGGTGTTGTTGGCCCAAGTGACCGTATACTAGCCAATGAGGCAGATCACTACAAAAGCATTAAGCGGTTAGCCAGACAATTTGAAGTTAACACTGTATTCAAATTAAAAAACATGAAGCCATAAATCGTTAGCGATGATGAAGATTTGGGAGTAGATATTGTAATGCAAAAAGAGTGCGCTATGAGAAAATCATATATTGACGGGCCATTTGGCCAGATACACTTGTCTCATTGGGAGGGGGGTGTGCAAAGCAAAGCGCCGACAATATGTTTGCCACCATCGCCTTATAGCGGTATAGCCTATAATACTTTTGCACCTTTCTATATGCAAGATCGCGCTGTTATAGCAATGGATTATCCAGGTTATGGCGGATCTGTGCCTGTGGAAGGTGAGCCAAGCATACGCGATTTTGCATTGGCGGCGGTGACGGTAGCTAAAACTCTGTAT
>CAZGVP010000447.1:0-2678 GCA_964529135.1 uncultured Caulobacterales bacterium
GTACCACCCCCTGTTCGGCGAGACAGATCCCCCTGTGACTGTCTCGCCGTTTTTTATACAAGCAACCGTCTTAACGGTTACTTCTCGATACCCGTCGCCATAAATTCCTGATCAATCTTTGGCAGTGGCTCATCATGAATGGCTGCTTCAAAAGCAACCAGTCGTTTACGTATCGATAACAGCTCTACTATTGTGGTCCAGGAGTTAACCAGAAACTGGAACGAATTACTAACCTGACCAAAAGCCGTAAGTATTTGCTGCAAAATACCAAAGGTTATAGTGCCTGCCACAATAGTAGGTATTAGCAACACGTAGGTAAAGATACCATCTGCTTGCAAATACAGCATGCGGGCAACATTGAAGTACAAGTAGTGGAAGTAGAGTTTAAAATAGTTCCGGCGTACATTGTTAAACAACTCTATAACTGTTGGCGGTTGCGCCCGATTTTCATCGTCCTCACCATAAACCAGCTCTTTACGATATGCCGCTTCGACTCGCTGGTTTTTAAACTCAAGCCCGGGAAGCCTTATACCCACCAGGGCAAGTAATAACGTACCGAATATTGCCCAGGCAATCGCGGCGCTAAACAAAGGTGCTGGAATCTCACCGAAAATCGGTATTTCAGTAACATACTGCGATAAGCCCCACAGCACTGGCAGGAATGCGAACAAAGTCATAATGGCGTCAACAATCGCCACACCGAGCCCTTCAACAATACCTGCAAAACGCATCGTGTCTTCCTGAACACGCTGTGAGGCCCCCTCAATGTGTTTAACTTCCTCCCACTTCGACATGTAGTACTCGTTCATTGCCGTACGCCATCGGAATACATAATGGCTAACCAAAAATCTGGTCACAACAAAAACGAATATCGCAAGAAATGCGATTTGCGCAAAGATTAAAATAAACCGATAAAACTCTTCTATCGGCACGCTACCAGTTTGATCGGGGTTGAGTGCTTGTTGAACTGCATCAAAGAAAGGGCGCCGCCAGTTATTGATTGCCACCGACACTTGCACAGAAAAATAAGTGCTGAACAAAATCACCGCGGAACCGACAATCGACCACCACTGCCAACGATGTGGCGACTTGATAAACCAATACGCCGCAAAGACAGCAACAAAAAAAGCGAAGTACACATAAAACCACAGGAACTCCTGAGTCACAAAGTGCACCAAGCCGATTTCGGGGGTCTCCCCCGGTTCCAGAGGCTGAAGATTAAAACCGAGCATATTGCCGATTTCATCCCCGATTGTGTACCAGATCAAAACAGCGATGGCAGACCAGATAACCACTGACGGAAAGAACAACCGTGGATTGGGGAAAAACGACTTAAACAATGGACTTTCCTTAATTTAGGCAAGTGGTTAAGACATAGGAACTAGTATTTTAGCCGACACCACACAATCGGCGAAGGTAAATTGAGGGTTTTAGCCAGAAATAATCGTGCCGCGATCGATGCAAAGTCCACCAGGGGCCTGCGCGGCAGAAGTTCTGCTACGGCGAACCGCTACACCGGAGCTCCATTCCCTACAAATTAGCGATCCATCATCTTCGTTACGCAATCTATCTTCATGCGAAATATGACTATGCGCTTCAAATAATCGTTCCTGAGTTTATAAAATAAAGCGCCCTCTTTGTCGCTCGTTCTCGTTGCGCAGAATCCTACCGCGCAAGTTCCCAGCGGTCTGAAATTCACAAAAAAAAACTATGGAACTTAAGACTCTTCGATTGGAGCCGTTACGCGCAGCATAAGATAGGTCCGCTCAAGCCGACCAAAAAATACCGGAGAGTACGATGGGTTTCGCCCAGACAGCCAGTTCAGAATTTGTCCTCGATACCTCAAGGAAGTATCGCCTGATCACCCGAAGCGACTTCGACGGGCTTGCGTGTGCAGTATTGCTGAAGCACTTGAATATTATTGACGATATCAAATTCGTGCACCCTAAAGATATGCAGGACGGCTCGATTGAAATTAATGAAAACGATATCACTACCAACCTGCCCTACGTGTCAGATTGCTACGTGGCATTTGATCATCATTTGAGTGAAACCATTAGAAACGGTGCTCACGACAATCATATTATTGATGCGGAAGCACCATCCGCAGCACGTGTGGTTTACGACTTCTTTGGAGGCACCGCTACTTTTCCCGCTGATTGGGAAGAGATGATGGTAGCCGTAGATAAAGCAGATTCGGCACAGTATGTTCGCAGCGAAATTCTTGAACCCACCGACTGGACGCTTCTCAACTACCTCATGGATGCCAGAACCGGGCTGGGGAGATTCCGCGAATTTACGGTGTCAAACTATGAACTGATGATGAAGCTCATCGACTATTGTGCAGAACACAACATACAGGAAATTCTGCAGCTGCCTGATGTGATGGAGCGTATTGAGCTATACACTTCCATGAAAAACAAGGCCATTGAGCAAATCAAAAACTGCGCAACAGTACATAACAACCTCGTAGTGCTGGACTTAAGAGAAGAAGAAATTATCTATCCGACAAACCGGTTTATGATTTACGCAATGTTCCCGGAATGCAATATTTCAATCCACCAGATGTGGGGACTGAAAAAACAAAATGTTGTATTCGCTACCGGTAAATCAATACTCAAGCGCGACTCTAAAACCAACGTCGGCGAACTATGTCTTCGATACGGCGGCGGTGGTCA
>CAZGVP010000448.1:0-2678 GCA_964529135.1 uncultured Caulobacterales bacterium
GTTTTTACTGCCATCAAGATCTTCGCGGGTTTGATCTACATAACCAAGTTTCACGGTCTCACCCACACGGAAAGTTCCGCTATCAGGTTGCTCCTGCCCGGTGATCATTTTGAACAAGGTTGTCTTACCAGCACCGTTGGGTCCAATAACCCCTACAATCCCGCCAGGTGGTAGTTCGAATGACAAATCATCGATCAAGTATTTCTCGCCAAAGGCTTTGGAAATACTCTGTGCTTCAATCACAACCCCGCCAAGGCGAGGACCAACAGGTATTTGAATTTGCGCCTGACTAATTTCTTCTGTCCCAGCACTCTTGAGAAGATCTTCGTAAGCATTAATCCGGGCTTTGGATTTTGCCTGCCGGGCTTTAGGGCTTTGGCTGATCCATTCCAATTCACGATCAAGCGATTTTTGCTTGTTGGCTTCTTCGCGGTTTTCTTGCTGCAAGCGCTTGGTCTTTTGATCAAGCCAAGAGGAATAGTTCCCTTCATATGGAATACCTCGCCCGCGATCGAGTTCGAGAATCCAGCCCGTGACATTATCGAGAAAGTATCGGTCATGGGTCACGGTTACGACTGCACCTGGAAACTCTTTCAAGTAATTTTCGAGCCAAGCCACGCTTTCAGCATCCAGATGGTTAGTAGGCTCATCCAGCAACAAAAGATCAGGTTTAGAAAGAAGCAGCTTAGCCAGCGCCACACGACGTTTTTCACCACCAGAAAGCTTATCTACCGGCCAGTCACCCGGTGGGCAGCGTAACGCCTCCATCGCCATTTCAACGCGTGCATCCAAATCCCACGCATCAAGAGCATCAATCTCTTCTTGCAGCGACGACATTTTCTCCATCAATTCATCGGAATAATCCTCTGCCATTTGCAAAGACACAGCATTGAAGTCATCGAGTTTAGCTTTAATCTCCCCGACACCCTCCATAACATTACCAAACACGTCTTTGCTCTCATCTAATTCTGGTTCCTGAGCGAGATAACCAACCTTCGCACCATCGGCAGCATAAGCCTCGCCAACAAAATCCTGGTCAACACCTGCCATGATCCGCAATAGTGTGGATTTACCTGAACCATTGACACCGACAATGCCAATTTTGGCATCCGGGTAAAACTGCAAGTGAATATCTTCAAGCACCTTTTTACCACCGGCATATGCCTTAGTTAGACCTTGCATGAAGTAGATATATTGATATTTCGACATTGAGCTGTAGGCCTTTAACGGGTTATAATTTGCAGACGTTTGGAGGGTGATAAACGGTTCGACTGATAACTGCAATTCGTATGGTCGTATCATGGAAAAGTAGAATGCAACCATATTTGGGAGGAGACACACATGTTAAAATCATTACCGGCCCTAAGCACACTCATTTTTCTTGCTGCCTGTACCACACCCTCAACAACGCTACCGGCATCATCTTCACCCTCTACCTCCAGCATAGTCACATCCAATCCAACTGGTGCAGTGCCGACTAGGCAAGAGGTTGAAAAGGAGGTTCGGGTCAGGAAACTCAAACTTCCCGCTGTCAATAAAGTAAGCGCCTCTTTGCCAGGAGTTACACCATTTGAAACACCTGCCCCTCTTGCAAGCATCAATGATGGGGATATCGTACTGCTTGATATTGAAATGCGGGCGAGCGCATATCCAAGCGTTCGTTTTACCGATGGGCAAACGCGCACCCTTAATGGCGAATGTGACTACGGCCCAGTAGATCATGTCACTACAGTATCAATACCAACTGGCTCAAACCATTTGCTGATTGAAACTCATCTCGGGAACAGTTCCGATCACCCTGTTAACAGCCTTGCCTGCCATTATGCGCCAGATATTTCAGGCGCAGGAATTGCCCTCAATGATAACCTTCCAACGATGATTAACCTCAAAGGTTGTTATTATGCGAGCGAAATATCCATTCCAACAGCACGCCTTATCACACTAGCCCCCTTGCCAGGCAACGCATGCGGGCTATATCGGTAATATTGCTTGTCGTTTAAAATCACCTGTTTTCAAGAAGTTATGTGGCGCATCAGCCACAAACCTTCACCGAACAGTTACTGCCTGTTTTCTTTAGCGGTCATCATGATTATATAGAGGTAATAATAAATTAGGGGTATGATGTACCATGTCGAGCTATGTTGAAAAAACTCTAGGGGATGGCGAAGATATTATCTATCGCGCCCATTTTAACTGGACGTATAGCTTCTGGCCAACTTTATGGATGTTGATAAGCATTTCGCCAATTTTTTTCCTAGGCTACTTGCAGATATCAGCTGGCGCTGCGTTTAACGACTTAATGGTAGGCTGGGTCTGCGCCGGGATAGCCTCTGTTGTTGGTTTTTTTTCGCTTCTCTTTCATATGATCGTTTTGTGGACTACTGAAATTGCAGTCACCACCTACCGGTTTGTATACAAAACCGGGCTCATCTCCAGAAACACAAAAGAGGTAAGTCTCAATAAGATTGAGGAAATCACCCTACATCAATCTATTTGGGGCCGTTTGTTTAACTATGGCGGATTAACCATGCGCGGTACAGGCGTAGGCGTCATTGAATTACCCAATATTGATGAGCCAATCCGGGTAAGACGTGTTATTGAGAACGCGAAATCTGCTCTGCGTGGAGGGAATGATTTCAACCCTTCAGATGAAGATTGATCTCTATGACGTTTAGTGG
>CAZGVP010000449.1:0-2664 GCA_964529135.1 uncultured Caulobacterales bacterium
GGAGAGCCCGCAAGCGCATATTCAAGATTGCCTCGGTTTGAACCTCAGTAAGTTTGAAGGTTTCCATCAGGCTTGCTTTGGCGTCGTCCTCTTCCCTAATGATACGGATCACCTCATCAAGATTGAGATACGCAATCAAATAACCGGAGAGGATTTCAAGGCGTCGCTCAATCTTCGCAAGACGGAAACGGCTGCGACGAAGCAATACCTCAAGCTGATGATCAAGGAAACTATCAAGCACTTCCTTCAAGGACAGAACCCGTGGGCGCTGATCAAGCGCGATAACATTCATATTGAGGGAGAAACGAATCTCAAGGTCTGTCAGTTTAAACAAACTTTCCATCAACATGTTTGGATCAACCGTCCTGTTCTTGGGTTCAAGAACAACACGAACAATGTCGGTGGATTCGTCGCGCACGTCCGCAAGGATCGGCAGTTTCTTATCAGAAATAAGCTCAGCGATCTTTTCAATCAGCTTTGATTTCTGAACCTGATAAGGAACCTCGGTAATGATAATGTTATAGAGGCCGCGGGGCAGCTCTTCTTTCTCCCACGTCGCCCGAAGGCGGAACGCGCCGCGCCCGGTTTCATAGGCTTCGGCAATATTTTCTGGCGCCTCAACAACTTGCCCGCCCGTCGGAAAATCAGGCCCCGGTATGACTTTTAAGAGGTCACGCGTTGAAACTTCAAAATCCGCGTTACGCTTTGCCTCAATCAAAAGCTGAAGACCGTCGATCAGTTCACCAGCATTATGCGGCGGTATATTGGTCGCCATGCCAACCGCAATACCGCTTGAACCATTTGCTAACAGGTTTGGGAACGCGCCCGGGAACACCATCGGTTCCTCGTCTTCCCCGTCATAGGTTGAGCGAAAATCAACCGCATCTTCCTCAAGCCCCTCCATAAGAGCTGTTGCTACTTCTGTGAGGCGCGCCTCGGTATATCGCATCGCGGCGGCATTATCGCCGTCAATATTTCCAAAATTTCCCTGACCATCCACCAGCGGGAATCGGACAGAAAAATCCTGCGCCAATCGCACAAGTGCATCATAGACCGATTGATCACCATGCGGGTGATATTTACCAATAACATCACCAACAACTCGCGCACATTTTTTGAAGCCGGTGTTGGGGTCAAGTTTCAACAGTCGCATCGCATATAAAAGCCGGCGATGTACGGGTTTCAAGCCATCCCGAACATCAGGCAGTGACCGCGACATAATGGTTGAAAGGGCATACGCAAGATACCGTTCGCTCAGAGCATTCGCAAAGGGCGCTTCGACAATATTTTCTTGAAAATCAGGATGTGTACTCATGAGAGCGACTATAACAATTCAATATGGAAACGCTACAAGATGTTGTGGGTAAAATGCAAAAAATTAGCTTCTGTTCGATTTACGCGCAAAACTCGCGACAAAGCGGTCCCGAGCCGCAGGTTGCCCCTTGCCGCTGACGCCCCAAACATGACGATGCATGAAATAACCGGTGAGACGCAACCCGTTAGAGATATCCTCATCACCGTCTATCGGCATCTGGCTCGCAAGCATAAACTCCGGCAAAGGCAGCAACTTGTCATGATAGGGTTTACCCGCTTCTCGCGACACAGCTCGCCCGCTTTTAGGCGAAACATAGGTAAGGTCATCCATCGAACCGGTGGCTGCGCAGCGGCTCAGATCCAGACCATAACCAAGCTCCGATAATATACCGAGTTCCATCCGTGCCAACCCGCTTGCAACATGCTTTGGGTCGTGTGCGGCATCCTCAAGAAGCGCGATCAAAACTTCCAATGCTTCAAAAACACCGGGATGCGTTTCACGCTCTGGCAAACTCGCTGAGACAACAGACGTGACAGCCGACAGCGCCGACATTTTCACGCCGTCGCCCAGAAGGTTCCCAAGAGGACTATGGAGTAGCTCAATGGTAAAGCGACCCAGATTCGCTTCAATTCTTGATCGCCATTTCAGGGATAGTTTATTTCCAGGCTGTAGGTTGGCGCGCTGCCGCTTACCAGCGCCGCCCTTTACAAAGCCTCGATAACGACCATTTTCAGGGGTCATAACCTCTAAAACAGCGTCAGATTCGCCGAGCTTGCTGCTGGAGAGTACAATACCGACATCTTGCCACTCCATGCTCGCGCCTCTTATCTAGTCAACAAAGTCGAGGCCCATGTCCTCATAAACTGACTTATCATCAGCCCAGCGCTCGCTTACACGGACATGCAGGAATAAGTGAACCTTACAATCAAAAGCTTCAGTCATTTCCTCACGCGCCATTTGGCCAATCTGCTTTAGCATAGTACCGCCCTTACCGATCGCGATGCCCTTGTGGGTTTCCCGTTGCACATGGAGAACCTGCTCGATACGCACGGATCCATCAGGGCGTTCTTCCCATTTTTCTGTTTCAACAGTTGCCCCGTACGGGAGTTCATCATGAAGCCTGAGGAATACCTTTTCCCGCGTGATCTCAGCCGCCAGATTGCGCATCGTAACATCAGAAATTTGATCTTCCGGATACATCCACGGACCCTCCGGTGCCAAGCTAGCAAGATGTTTCTTAAGGTCCTCAACACCATTGCCGTTTAAAGCAGAAATCATAAAAGTTTCAGAGAAAACACCAGACTCATTCAGACTGTGCGCCAAACCCAAAAGGCTGTCGCGTTTGATCA
>CAZGVP010000450.1:0-2663 GCA_964529135.1 uncultured Caulobacterales bacterium
TGCCATATAAGGAGCGTATTATAACGAAGATAGGATGGACAATTAATTTGCATTTTTGGCGGTGGCGGTTTTCCAACACTTATCCAATATAATTGTTTATTGGTAGTTGACTGGATACTCGAATCCTTCGGGATTTTGGCTGAAGTATGCCATTGCATTTTGTACTGTTTTACGAAATAAGTCATATCCTTTCGGAGAGAGATGGGTGGAATCATATCTGAACACTGGTCCATCCACATTTCTGTAGCGCGGGTTGAAAACTTGCGAGTGTTTGATGACATGTGTATTACCGTGTAGCATTTGCCTACACACCTTATGTGCTCTCTTGTTAATGTTTATGGTGCTGTTTTTCCCAGCGCCTTCATTTTTCTCCTCACTGTATGACAGTCGTGGAAGTATGTCTGACCAGATGATGGTGGTGAAAGGTAACAATTCTCTAATGGTGAGAAGTACTTCTTCGAGCTCTTTCCTGATTTCTGCAGTCGACTTTTTAAATATGTCATTTGTACCCATGTGAATGATGAGGTTTGTTGGATATGGATTATGGTACATGTCTTCGTGGATCATATTAATAACGTCCCCCAATTTTCCCCCACTTTTCCCATGCCACCACGTTTGGCCACAGCCTGGTAGTTGGTATTGTCTGTACCCGGCGCCCGTCACGATTGAGTCGCCGATGATCCAGGTGCGCATATTATCTGAAACGAAATGCAATAGAAAAGTAACCTGTTCGACACTTGGTGTCATCTTTTATATTACACTTGGACATAGGCCTATTTATGGTTTGAAAGGGGCAATATTTTATTTTTAGGAGCTAACAATTTGCATTGATTCCACCAAATAACATGGCCTTATGTAGCGCTCATATGCATGAGATTTCCATCGCAGGCGAAGGAGCCGTGACCTGCTCTAGAACATTGCGAGCATGCGTGTCTGAATTTGCATTTTTGGCGGGAACAGCCTTGCACCTTATTGAAGTCGTAGCAAATGTGTGAGCTATTGTTTCCTGATTGGAACCCATTTTCTGCGCTTGGTCTTCTTGCTTGAAATCGAAACCCACCCTCCTGTGTCATTGACTGCATGCCTCCGACTTGTGACTGACCCCCAAGAAAAGGTGACGTCATGAGTAACGACCATAATTCCGTATCGATAACGGACCATGATCTTTGTGGCTGCTGTTCTTGACGCAAACGGAATTGAACATCGTACTCGCGCCACGCGAATCCCCCGTAGCGATATGACGCGGTGCGTACAATGTGCGCGTACTTTAGAAGCTCTTGGCTCCTTTGCGGATGCGCAGACAGATACACTGACGCAAAGGTCAAGAAAGCTGTAGTCCAACTATAGATGGAAGTAATTGGCCGCTTAACTTTGTCGTCTTGCCATACTATTTGACCTCCTTGATTTATAGATAATGTCATAGCTTTTGATTGGTTTATTTGATATTCGCTTCTCCCAAGAATTAAACCGAAATCAACATACTCCCCTTTTACAATCTTTGATTTCAATGACTGAGGCAATTCACCACCCAATGGATTGCAAATTGAAACCAGTGCATTGGGCGTATTATTGCTACTGGAACTAATACTATGCATGTTCGGAATACCACTTTCGAATAAATTGATCCCTGCCAGTCCTTGATTTTGATTTTGATTACTATTCACCCCATACATAAGGCTTGACGAACTAACATTGATACCATTATCGGCGTTTGCAAGACCGTTAACGGCCGTGTTTTGTATTTGATTGACCATACCACTTGAAACGCTAGATTGCCCATTAGTTAATGGTGCGGAACCATTAATAGTAACATTCAAAATATCGGAATTATTGACTGACGGCTCCGAAGCCACCAAAACCGATGGTGCTGAACTAATGCGTGGTTCATTTTCCCTAGAATTTTGGTTACATAAGATTTGCTCACCGTTATTGACGACGTTGTTGTCCTGACCTTGGCCTTGGATGGCATGACCTTCAAAAAGTGCATCGACCAGCTCACCATGGCGATTACCCTGGGGTTGACGGGCGGCTTGGTTTCCGTTGGGAGGTATACGCTGAGGCTGATGTTGCTGTTGTTGTGCAGCATTTTGAGCAAGTTGCTGTTGATGTTGCTGTTGTTGTGGGCCTGGTTGAGGGGCTGGTTGGGAAGCTGCTACCTCCAATTGTTGCTGCCGGTCAGACCGGCGCAACGAAAAACTTGCTCCTCTTCCTCGTCTTGTTCCTCTTGACATACCTCTTCCTCTAACAGTTCCGCTGGTGCTAGCACCCCTTGCCCTTGATCGCGTACTGATTGCACTTGTAACCCTTAATGACGATGATGGTCCCTGTCGTAATTGCGGATTTGATGGTTGTCTGTTTGTGCCTCTGCGTCTGCCCATATTGAAGTAACGATGAAAAATTCCTTGAAATGAAGTTGATAAATGATCCTTGCAGAGATGATATTGAAGAAAATAGCAAAAATTATCCCTTGAAAGAGATGAGATGATGCTATAAAACCGTTTGAATGAGACGAGTTGAATAATAAATATATCCCTTGAAAGAGATGATGACACAGTTGAAATAAGATGAGCTGCAGTAAATAAATATATCCCTTGAAAGAGATGAAAAGTTGAAATAAACTGAGCTGATTTTAATGATACGTCCCAATAAAGATATGGCTAACG
>CAZGVP010000451.1:0-2659 GCA_964529135.1 uncultured Caulobacterales bacterium
CCTGAAAATCGCGGCCAGTTCTTTGAGCGCCCGATCACCATTGGCACCCGCGCGCATCAGGTTGCCATGTATATGGTTTTCGAGAGCGCGCTTCAGATGCTTGCGGATTCACCGTCTCAGTATAACCGGGAAAAACCGACGCTTGAATTTGTCCGGGATATCCCAACCGTGTGGGATGAAACCATCCCCTTAATGGGCCGCGTTGGTGAATATGTTGCGGTCGCGCGGCGAAGTGGCAATGAATGGTTCGTTGGCGCCATGACAAATGACACCGGCCGCACGCTTGATGTTGACTTATCTTTTCTCGGCAAGGGTTCCTATGAAGCAACAGTTTTTGCCGACGGCATCAATGCAGACCGGTTTGCAAGTGACCATAAAATAACACGATCGAATGTAAGCGCAGATCAGAAATTGATTGCAAAATTGGAGAAGAATGGTGGCTGGGCTGCCCGCTTCACACCGGTAAAAGAATAGCCCGGCTTTCAACGTGTATCCGAATAGAAAGCCTTACTGATCAAAGACTTTAGGATAAAATGAGATAGGGAGAGCCGTTATGAAAATGATTACCGGTATATTGATCACCGTCTTTATGCTTACCAACACCGCAAAAGCTCGCGATGTGAAACCAGAAGATGTCGCATCCATCGACGGGATCATGCACGCAATTTATGACGTGATTTCTGGCCCCAAAGGTGAGAAACGCGATTGGGATCGTTTCAATGCCCTCTTTATCGAGGGTGCACGCCTGATCCCACACGGACAAAATGGCACGCGCGTCTGGTCACCAGAGGAATACTCCAAACAGGTCGATATCTTCTTTTTTGAAAATGGCTTCTTTGAGCGCGAGCTTGGCCGCACCGAAGAACGTTTCGGCGATATTGTTCATGTCATGAGCGCATACGATAGCCGCAGCACGCCCGACGGAGAAGTTTTCGCACGCGGGATCAACAGCTTTCAACTTGTCTATCAAAACGATCGCTGGTGGATCGTCACGATCTTCTGGCAAGGCGAAGATAAAAACACTCAGATCCCGGAAAAATATCTAAATAAATAGGCACATCTTAGTCAGACAAAATGCAATAATTATCTTGGGGAGGGATAACTTATGGCTATGGCACATCAAAACTGGTCTTCACGGTTTACATTCTTATTCGCGGCGGTGGGAAGTGCTGTTGGCCTCGGCAATATATGGCGGTTTCCCTACATTGTCGGTGAAAACGGGGGTAGCGCATTCATTATCCTCTATATCGCCTTTGTGGTTTTAATCGGTTGGCCGGTCCTGGTCGCCGAGCTATCGATCGGACGTTGGGGGAAACAAAGTCCACCCAAATCACTCTCGATTGTTGCAGATGAAAATGGTCGCTCGCAACGCTGGAGCTGGGTTGGAGGAATTGGTGCGTTCGCGGGCGGGCTTGGCCTTTTGAGCTTTTATAGCGTGATTGCCGGCTGGGTCATGGCTTACACCATCAAGTCAGCAAGCGGGCTTTTTGTTGGCTACACAGAAGCAGAAGCGAGCGCAACGCTTACGGCGCATTATGCTGACACGTGGCCCATGGTCTTTTGGCACCTTGTCTTTATTGGCCTTACCGTCTTTATCGTTGGGCGCGGTATCAAGGCGGGGTTAGAGAAAGCTGTAACCATCCTGATGCCGTTCCTGTTTTTGATCCTGATCGCACTTGTGGTCTATGCTGCAACCACGCCAGGGTTCGGCAAAGCTGTCGATTTTATCTTCACACCAGACTTCAGCAAAATAACCCCTGCGACCGTTCTGACGGCGGCGGGGCAGGCCTTTTTCTCGCTCGGGTTAACTGTGGGCACCATGATCGCCTACGGATCGTACCTGAGCCGAGAGACAAACATTATGGGATCAGCCGGAATGATTGCAGGCGCCGATACATTCATTGCCCTTGTCGCCGGTTTCGCAATCTTCCCATTGGTGTTCACGTATGGCCTTGCGCCTGCGGAAGGGCCCGGTTTGATTTTCAGCACGCTCACCGTCGCGTTCGGGCAAATGCCAGGTGGCGTAGTTTTCGGGACCTTGTTCTTCCTGATGTTAGTGATCGCGGCAATTACATCCTCTATCTCGCTATTGGAGCCTGCTGTTTCCTACTTTGAGGAAAAACAAGGCATCAGCCGGTGGGGCGCAACATTGATAGCCGGAGGCATGGCATTTTTTGTCGGGTTGCTCACGGTGTTCTCCTTCAATATCTGGAGCGACTTCGCACCCTTTGCCTTCATCGGTGTTGAAACTGTCAATGGCGGAACAGCTACATTCTATGCGATCATCGACTTTCTAGTGAGTAACGTCATCATGCCGGTTGGAGGATTGCTTTTAGCCATCTTTGTTGGCTGGGCCATTGCACCGACAAAAATTCGAGACCAACTGGTTTTTGCCGAGGATGGTATGTTCAGGGTCTGGCATGGCCTGCTGAAATATCTATGCCCGATTGTTTTGATAATAGTGATTGTAGCCGGCCTTACCTAGCGCTTCGCCGACAAAAGAAGCGAGTGGCTGTCTGGTCTCTTTCTGGTCCGCTCTAAGCTTTTAGATAATTGATATTTTGGTAACTGGCTTGGAAAATGAACACATCACAGTCTACTGCCTATCATTAATCGATAAAGGCCTCATAGACCGTAAGCATAGCCTTGGTAGTATTAT
>CAZGVP010000452.1:0-2657 GCA_964529135.1 uncultured Caulobacterales bacterium
TGGAGGCAATGGTTTAATCCGTGTAATGCGTTTTTGTGCAGCGGCAATATAATCTGGATCGCGTTCAAGGCCAATAAACCGACGCCCCAGCAATTTTGCTGCGGCCCCAGTTGTGCCGGTTCCAAAGAATGGATCAAGTACAATATCGCCAGGATTGGTCGTACCTATCAGGATGCGATAGAGAAGTGATTCCGGCTTTTGCGTTGGATGAGTTTTACCGCCATCAGCGCCTTTTAATCGTTCATTGCCAGTGCAAATCGGCATTTCCCAATCGGAGCGCATTTGCAGATCGTCATTGCTGGTTTTTAATGCGTTATAGTTGAATGTATATTTAGACTCTTTGGATTTTGCAGCCCATATTAACGTCTCATGAGCATTGGTAAGGCGAGTACCCCGGAAATTTGGCATTGGGTTTGTTTTGCGCCATATGACGTCGTTTAACATCCAAAATCCATTATCCTGAATGGCTGTCCCTACACGGAAAATATTGTGATAAGAGCCAATAACCCAGATAGCCCCGTGTGGTTTTAATATGCGTCTGGCTTGGGCTAACCACTCGCGGGTGAACTTGTCATAGGTTTCAAAGGACGCGAATTTGTCCCATTCATCATCGACGCCATTAACCTGACTATTATCAGGGCGTGTAAGATCGCCACCCAGTTGTAAATTATAGGGAGGATCTGCAAATACCAGATCAATGCATTCATCTGGCAAGGAGCGCATCAATTCAATGCAATCACCAGCAAGGATGGAATTCACGGGTATAGAATCCGTGGCCTTATTCGACTGTTTCTTCTTAGGGGAAGATTTTGTTTTGGCACGTGTCATCAGTGATCTGCCTTTGCTGAGGAAGGCGGAGTGTGAGTCATACTGATTCGCGCGTCAAGAGTCAGAGCGCAATAATCGTACTTTTATCTCAAAAAAAGAAAATATTAACAAGAGGTTAACGGCATTCATCTGGTTAGCACAGGATAATGGAAGTCTCAGCTTCTATTAGATTATGGATGGGGGCAAACGAGCGTCGATGGTGAGGGGTTACGCCAAATTGTTCCAGGCCATCGCGATGGGCCGGTACGCCATAACCCTTATTGCGCTCCCATGCGTAATGGGGAAATTCCACGGCTAGTTCACGCATCATCCGGTCCCGGACAACTTTTGCTACAATGGAGGCGGCTGCAATCGAGAAAGATTTTGAATCGCCCTTGATGACGGGATAGGCAGGGCAGGGCAAATGCGGCGCATATTTCCCATCGACAAGACAGGTTGTTGGCGGCACGGGGAGGTTGGCGGCAGCTCTGGTCATGGCAAGCATAGTGGCCCGGCCAATATTGAGTTTGTCGATTTCCCTGACGCTGGCCATGCCAACACCGATGCGGGCGGTTTTCCAAAGGGCTGCTGACAATTCACGCCGGCGTTTTTCACTCAAGGTTTTGGAATCTCGCAAACCCGTTGGTGTGCAATCGGGATTAAGGATCACAGCAGAGGCTACCACAGGGCCAGCCCATGGCCCGCGACCCGCCTCATCGATACCGGCGACGAGCCCATTAAATTCTTCTTCCAGCTCAAATGTGGGTATTGGAGGCGGCATAGTGGATTCCCAGCAATTTACATAAATCTATGCCCGAGTCGTCATATGCAACAATCTTGGCCGTTAAGAAATGATTAATCTTTTATCCACAAGGGCGGCAATTATCGGGTAGTTAGGTAAGATGGAAACCGCAGGCTACGGCGAGTTTGCGTCAGTTTTTTGGCACTCATTTTAAACTGGCTCACTACCAATCATTGATCAATCAAACAGTGCCAACTGTCCCGAGATTTCCGAAGGTATCCGAAATTGTGACAGGTCCAGTGGTTGGCGTTTGCTGTCAAAGCCCAGGCGTGCCCGTGCGGCGCGATTACGCTGATTAATCAGGAGTGCATAGGGTGTTTTTATTTCACCGCCGCGTGACCATTGTGGGTCATAATCGCGGCCACCGTTCATCTCACGAATATGGCGCATGATGCGGTTGGCTCGATTGGGTGCAAAGGCTTCCAGCCATTCCTGAAACAAGGGGGAGACTTCCAGTGGCAATCGCAAAATAGTATGAGCGCAAAATGTTGCGCCAAGGCTTGCTGCCTGTTCCATGATGGATTCCATCTCATCATCATTAAGACCGGGGATCATGGGGCCAGTCATAATGCCGGTCTGTACGCCCGCTTCCACAAGTTTTTTGATGGCCTCAAAGCGTTTGGGTGGTGAGGAGGCGCGTGGCTCCATGGAGCGTGCGAGGGCTCTATCCTGCGTGGTAATGGATACCATGGCCCGGGTCAGGTTTTTCTCTGCCATGGGGCTGAGGATATCCAGGTCACGCGTTATCAGAACCGATTTCGTCAGTATGGTAACGGGGTGATTAAATTTTGAGAAAATCGATAATACCCCGCGCATAATTCGAAATTTGCGTTCTACCGGTTGGTAAGGGTCAGTATTGGTTCCCATAGCAACAGTTCTTGCTCGATAATTTGGATTGCTCAATTCCTTTTCGAGTAATTGCGGTGCTGATGGCTTGGCGTAAAGCTCGCGTTCAAAATCAAGCCCTGGCGACAGCCCCATATAGGCATGGGTGGGTCTGGAAAAACAGTAAATGCACCCATGTTCACAGCCGCGATAAGGGTTAATT
>CAZGVP010000453.1:0-2645 GCA_964529135.1 uncultured Caulobacterales bacterium
CATGAAATTCATATCCACCGCCAGGACAGCGACTATTTCTTTGCTTCAACTGCCGTAAAATACGGCGCAAAATTGTTACAAAACACGACAGTCAGCGACGTAGAGATCGATGATGACGGCGTAACCATCAAGGCAAAAGGGGAGACTTACCGCGCAAGCTACGTTGTTGATGCCGGTGGCTTCCGATCCACGCTCGCCGAACAAAACAACCTTCGCCGCAGAGACCTTGAAACCCACGCCCGCGGTATTTTTACCCATATGATTGGCGTTCCCTCTATTCATGAAACCGGCAACCGTCAAAAAGACTATGGCATCCCCTATTCGCTTGCTGAAGGCACGCTTCATCATATCTTCAATGGCGGCTGGATGTGGGTGATCCCCTTCAATAATCACGAAGAAGCCAGCAACCCTTTGTGCAGTGTTGGTTTGATGTTGGACCCGCGCCAATATCCCGAAGACGCGTCAATGACACCTGAAGAAGAGTTTTGGGCCTTTATGGATCGCTTCCCAGGCATGAAAACGCATCTTGAAGGCGCCAAAGCCGTGCGGCCATGGGTGCGCGGCGGACGCATTCAATATTCATCGAGTGCTGCGCACGGCAAACGCTTTAGCCTTTTAGGTCACGCCGCCGGGTTTATCGACCCCCTATTTTCAAAGGGGCTTTATACAAGCATGGCCTCAATTATGGGTCTCGCCAAAGTGTTGATTGGCGCGAAGGCAGACAATGATTATAGCGACGCGCGTTTTGAAAAGGCGGCGGCAACCACGCTTCGGTATGTAGAGAATAATGATCGCCTGATCTCTAACGCATACAAAAGCTTTGTCGATCCACGCCTATGGCACCAATATTCGGTCTTATGGATTTTGGGGGCGTATCTGGAACTTGTGCGCCTCACCACCTATCGTTTTCAAATGGAACGAAAATCAAAGTCGGCAAAGGAACGGTTGGATTATCCATTCCCTGAGCTGAGTTTAGTCGGCGGTGGGTACGCACCCTATTTCGAGCTAGCGGATAAAATGGACCGGGAAATCGCGAGCGTCGATCCGCTTGATGAGCAATCCATCGTGCAAGCGGCAGACAATATGCGCAGACATTTAAATGACGCCGATTGGATACCCTATTCTTTCCGCGAACTGTCGAACGGGAAAAAACACCTGCCAAACCGGAAATTCAGCTGGCGCCTGTTGATGAACAAGGGCGGTGTCATGGGGGAAAAAGTGTTCCGCGAACATTTCTATGAAGACCTAAATCTGTTTGATCTGGCGACAACTATGCTCAAGGAACGTTGGACATACTCACGCACTGCGCTCACACGTAGGAAAAAACGCGAGAACGAAGGCGCGTACTGACACTAATTAACTGGGCAGGCTGCACCTGTGCCAAAATCACGTAAGACCTTGGTTCCCGGATCAATTTGATACGCTTGATCATCAAGTAACTTTAGAAATCCCTGACCGCCCGGCATATCGACAAGCTTTATCTTATCCCCCACCTTAACCGGCACTGGCATTGGAAAATCTCCGCTGTCTGTATTTTCCCACCACAGGCGGAGGCCATCGCTGCTTCTCTCACTCTTCAAAATAGGTAAGGTCGCTTGCTTCAAGTATGTATCAACTAGCCATGAAACGTCGCCGCCATGCTCATCGCTCGCAATTGCGGTGAAATCCTCGGTGCTGCGCCGGGTTGGTGTGATCGGGTATGTAAGCGACCATGGATCAGCCGTATCATATAAGGCACGTCGAACTGCCTGCCAGAATTTTTCGTCCCCCATCAGCCAACGCAACGTATGCATTGTCCATGCACCTTTGTAATAAGGATCGGCGCTCTCGAAATAACTGTCATGGATAGTCTCTGACGCCACAACGGGCTTACAGTTCGCGATCTGGTTATAGCGCGACCACATATAGCTCCAGTATCCGGCATCACCCAAAATCTCCTGCGCATAAACCGGCTGCATGTAGAAACCAAAACCCTCATGAAGCCAAAAGTCACGCGGACGGGTTTGCGTCATCAGATTACCAAACCATTCATGGGCAAACTCGTGCTGGATAAGCCAATCGAACCCATGCGGATCAAGGCGGAACTGGTTGCCATACCCGTTCATGGTCTGATGTTCCATGCCGAGGTGCGGGATTTCAACAATGCCAATCTTTTCATCACCCCATGGGTATGGTCCCAATAGCTTTTCAAAAAATTCGAGTTGCTTGATGAAATCATCGGCAATCAACTTGTCCAGTTTCGCCCGGTCCTTGGTGATATGATAAAACACGATCGGGATATCGCGGTCGCCCGACAGTGCATTTCTATGCTTCAGTTCATAAGCTTCAAACGGCCCAACATTGATCGCCAGATGATAGCTCGAGATCGGCTTGGTCGTGCGCCAATGAAAGCTTTTGCTATCACCTTCCTCTTTTTCATCAATCAGGACGCCGTTCATAACAGCTTTCAACTCTTTCGGAACCGTTATGATCATATCGGCGCCCTTATCGGCCTTATCACTCACATGATCTTTGCATGGCCAATAAAGGTCACAGCCATTACCTTGAACCGCGGTCGCGACCCAATGCTTGCCATTCGGTGTTTCGGTCCAGACGAACCCCCCGTCCCACGGCGCACGTTTGGCGATATGCGGCTGACCTTTATA
>CAZGVP010000454.1:0-2637 GCA_964529135.1 uncultured Caulobacterales bacterium
ACATAAAGACAAACAGATGTATTGGATCTAATTTTTTCATCCTTGCACAGAAAATCCACCCATGGGGTTTTTTCTACCCAAGTCGCTAATTCCGCAAGATTTGCATCAGCGCGCGCTTGCATGGCAGATAATCCACCAAGGCCTGCTCCCCATTTGAGAGCATCGATCACATCTTCAACGCATAACATGGAGGGAGTATTAATCGTCGCGCCTTCAAAAATACCTTCGATTAATTTGCCGCCCTTGGTTAAGCGGAAAATTTTTGGCAGCGGCCATGGCGGTGTGTAATTTTCCAGTCGCTCGACGGCCCTTGGGCTTAACACCAGCATGCCATGAGCAGCTTCACCACCTAGAACTTTTTGCCAGGACCAGGTGGTCACATCAAGCTTGGACCAATCAACATCCTGGGCAAAAACAGCAGATGTCGCATCACAGATCGTTAAACCTTCGCGATCCGCGCTAATAAAATCTGCATTGGGAACCCGCACACCAGAGGTGGTCCCATTCCAGGTGAAAATCACATCATGATCAGGATTAATCGCCGATAGATCCGCAATCTCACCGTAAGGAGCAGTATATACATTAGGGTCAATTTTGAGTTGTTTAACAGCATCACTCACCCAGCCCTCGCCGAAACTCTCCCATGCCAGGATGTCCACCGGACGCTCACCCAAGAGAGACCACATCGCCATTTCAACAGCACCCGTATCAGATGCCGGGACAATACCGATGCGATAATCATCAGGAATTTCTAATAAAGCCCGTGTTCGATCAATCGCCTCTTTCAGGCGCGCCTTGCCAATTTTAGCACGGTGCGAACGACCAAGCGTATTACGGGAAAAATTATCCGGCGACCAGCCAGGACGTTTAGCGCACGGCCCCGAAGAAAATTGCGGGCGTGCTGGTCTAATCGCAGGTTTATTAGCCGGATCCTGCAACGGCGTTTCATTCGTCATCTGTTTTACTCCTATCCTCACAGATAGGCGCGCCCCGTTGGGGAGGCGTGGCCCACTCCCCCCATGGACCATAACCTGTTAAAGATCAATTGATATTTTTGCATTGCACAATAATAGTGTGGCGAGTGGATTATGCTAATATTATGGGAAGGCATTAAAATGCTCGACATTTGCGACCACCTTGATGATTCCAGAAATATATGAGCGTTGGCACAACACTATTATGAGGTACAAAGCCACAGTTCGATTAGCAGCATATCGCAAGATAAAATGATAAACCGCATAACGATCTCATTGCTGCCACAGCCCTTTAGGTGGGCTCTCCACCGGGTCGATCAGAAAAGGGGAGCATATCACGCCATTTTGAACTGCTGTATTCATACTGTTCCGCCTGTCAATTCCGGCTTGATATTGGCTAACCGATCATACTCATCCGGGCTCAAGCTTTTTGCCGTAACGATATATGTATGAATCGCAAACACAACCGCTCTTGTTTCTGGCAAGCGACGTAAGGTCTGGCGCTCCACACGCACGTAGCGCGGCGCAATGGAATCGATAGGCTTTTCTTCTCCCTCACGACGCGGCTGATGTAAGGAAGGATCAGTGTAAATTAGAAAATTAGCGCGCATCAACGGTTGACCCGCGCGCAATCCATCAAATACTCTGTTAACACGATTTGATATATCATCATTATACGATGCAACTGGGCTATGAATGGCCGGCAAAGGGCGTCCAATTTTTTGTGACAAATCCCAACTGGCTGGAAAGCACAAGAGGCCAGCAGTCAGCACATAGCCAGTATCGTTTCCAACCTGCTCCAAAATCAGTAAATCTTCCTGAACCAGACGGCCAGCGGTTACCAAAGGCTGGTCAATATCCAAATGAACTTTCACCCCGTCAGGACGGGTGATGTTATCTGCATCTGCCACATATCCATTACGCCCCGGAATTTCTCTTTTGAGGCAGGAAAGCAATTCTTGCGAAACTTCATGACTCTTGGTTTTTTCCTGAAAAACATCAGAGCGCTGTTCTCTAATCAACAGGTCACGCAATGCCATTTGTTCGGCAAAAACTTCATCCACCATCAGCCAGTCCGCCAATGCAACAGGGCTCAAGCCTGGCAGGCGCCGGGTACGATCCTCCATCCAGGAGGTCAGGGGAAGTTTGTCATGCAGAATCACAAGTGCCTGCATAGCATAAGGCGAGTGAAGACAAGTATTTTTGATCACAACATTTTTAGGGTGAGCCGCGCATACAAACCTGCTAGAACGGGTCTTCAACCGACAACAAGCTGGGCCAGCGTGAAATCGAACAAACCTATACAACAGCCAGAAACCCTCGACTGGGTTTGTCTCACCCTTATCATTATAATAGGGGGTTCATCCTTTTCCATGATCAGGACGGCTGTAGAAACCATACCCCCGATCATTATTACGGTAGGCCGATTATGGGTCGGTGCCTTGTTGATGACCGCAATTACGCTTGGTACAGGGAGGCGCTTCCCGCCTGTTATTATCAAGAGCGATAATAGACAGACGCTGAACAATGATTGGCGTTTCATGATTGTTATTGGTGCTATTGGTACCGCAATTCCATTCTTTATTTTCCCATGGGCACAGCAATTTATTGAAAGTGGCCTTGCAGGAATTTATATGGCGACCATGCCAATCTGGACATTGGG
>CAZGVP010000455.1:0-2636 GCA_964529135.1 uncultured Caulobacterales bacterium
CTATGCTGGATGCATGAAAGATCAAGAGCGTGCAATACGCGATTGTTTTGAAAGAGCAACTGATGCTGATATAATCGTACCAATAGGCGGTGCTTCTGTTGGGGATTTTGATGTTGTAAAACCTGCATTTCTTGCCGCTGGTGGTGAAATCTTATTTGAAAAAGTGGCTGTACGTCCCGGTAAACCTACCTGGTACGGACGGCTTGGAAAATCCCATATTATAGGGTTGCCCGGAAATCCAGCATCGGCAATTGTCACGGCTGCATTATTCGTGCAGCCGCTGATCAGACGGTTGGCCGGGACGGACGCACAAAATCCTCGATTGCAAAAAGCTGTATTAACACACTTGATTCCAGCAAATGGCGCACGAGAAACTTATTTGCGTGCAGAGGGTAAAGAGACAGTTTCGGGATTGCAGGTGAAGCCAGCGCGCAATCAGGACAGTGGTGCGCTTTCTCCATTTCTTAAAGCTGATGTCTTGATCCGGCAGAGCGTGCAGTCGCCGGAACGGCAAGCCGGAGACGAAGTGGATATTATCAAGATACGGTAGCGAGATTTATCTTTCTGCTTGATCGTGCCATCATACTGTATTGTGCTCGCCTACTTTATAACTATGAGGAGCATTCGTGGAAATTGAAGACTTTCGAAAGCACGCGCATGAAGCTGCTGACTGGGTTGCTGATTATCTATCAAGTGTTGAGCAATATCCTGTTCGCTCTCAAGTGAAGCCGGGTGATATTCTGGCGCAGCTCCCAAAATCCTGCCCTGAGGGTGGGCAATCAATGAAGTCTATATTCAAAGACTTTCAAGATATAATCCTTCCCGGTGTTACTCATTGGCAGCATCCGTCTTTCTTTGCCTATTTTAATGCAAACGCCAGCCCGCCTTCAATAATAGCAGAGATTCTAACCGCAGGATTGGCAACGCAATGTATGTTGTGGGAAACTACGCCTTCCGCTACTGAACTTGAATTCAGGATGATGGAGTGGTTGCGGGATTTAATTGGCCTACCCCAGAGTTTTACAGGATCAATTCAGGATTCGGGGTCCGGGTCTAATTTGTGCGCTATTTTAGCTGGCTGCAATCATGCAGTTGGGGGAAAACTTGCGAGTAATGGTATTGCGGCGCTTTGTGCGCCTTTGGTTATTTACACCTCAGTGGAAGCCCATTCATCTGTTGAAAAAGCGGCCCGCATTGCAGGTATCGGTTCTGATAATGTTCGCAAAATTCCGACCCGTGATGATTTGGGAATGGATGTTGATGAATTGCGCGCAACCATCAGTCGTGATCGTGAGGCAGGGATAATACCAGCTTGCATTGTGGGGTGTTTTGGTGGCACAGGGCTAGGCTCAATAGACCCAATTCGTGAAATTGGTAGACTGGCTAATAGTGAAGATATTCATTTTCATATAGACGGTGCATGGGCGGGTAGCGCGCTTTTACTACCGGAGGTTCGCCCACTTGCTGATGGGATAGAGCTGGCTGACAGTTTTGTTTTCAATCCTCATAAATGGTTATTCACTAATTTTGATTGTTCCGCTTTTTTTATGCGCGATCCTAACAGGCTAGTTGATGCACTTAGCCTGACACCGACTTATTTGGAAACCTTAGAAACTGGTGAAATTCCTGAATATCGTGACTGGAGTGTAGCATTGGCAAGGCGGTTTAGAGCTTTAAAGCTCTGGTTTGTATTGCGCTCCTATGGAGCTGCAGAGTTGCGCGAAAAATTGCGCAGCCATATAGCCTGGACCAATGATTTGGCTAAGGTCATCAACAATACTGATAACTTTGAACTCACAACAGAGCCTAGACTGGCAATGCTATCTTTCCGATATACGGGCCAATCTGAAAGTAATCACACTTCAAAAACCCTTGATGAGCTTAATGATAGATTGCTTGGCCAGGTTAATAATTCTGGATTGCTCTATTTAACAAAAACGCGTTTAAACGGCGAAATCGTTATTCGTTTTATGATTGGACAAACATACACAACGTGGCGCCATGTGGAGGATGGTTGGAATGCTATCAAGAAAATCGCAGATAGCTTGTAGCTCCTGGAAATTAGTCTTAAGGCTTGCCTTTAATCTAACTGGTAGAATGCTAAGTGAAAATAATTGCTATAACTAGATATCTTTCTATCACTTCCGATTGCGGCTCGATATAATCGTTATCTTTATGGTATTGTTTGTAGAAAAGTAGATAAATTACTGAGGAAAAAGTGCATAAATATCATTTTATTTCAGGTATGCCGCGGTCGGGATCGACTTTATTAGCTGCTATTCTTCGCCAAAACCCCCGTTTCCACGCGGGTATGTCTAGCCCGATTGCTTCCTTGTTTGAAGGAATTATCGCGCAGGTTTCTGCCGGGACTGAATTGTCTTCGATGGTCAATGCTGAACAGCGGGCAACTATTTTACGGGGAATCTTTGACAGCTATTATTGCGTTCATGATGAAGACATGATTTTTGATACCAATCGCGCTTGGACGGCCCAGATGCCAGCGCTGATGAAGCTATTTCCTGACTCTAAATTGATTTGTACTGTGCGTGATGTTGCTTGGGTCATGGATAGTATGGAGCGTCAATACCGGGAAAATGCGTTTGAGCATACCAGATTGTATAAAAATCCTGGTGAAC
>CAZGVP010000456.1:0-2621 GCA_964529135.1 uncultured Caulobacterales bacterium
CCTTGCCTAGCTCTCCAGATTCAGCTCGACGTGAATGCATCATCAAGTTTACCGCAGGGCCATCATCTTGAGGAAGGGTCAATTCTTCTTCTCCCGGAATTTCGCCTTTTTGTGTCAAACTCGCCATTTTTTTGATTCTGTCGAGAAGCTTATCCCCAACGGCGGAGCGTGATACCAATCTATCGGAATTAACCTTTAAATCTCGACCACTATCAAACAACATTAATGCCTCGTTACTATTCCAAAGAACACGCGATTGTGCATCTACACAAATCGCATGAACCGCATTTTCCTCAAGAGCCAACGCTATCGCCTGCTTGACAAGTTTACTGCGTTGTCCATGCAACAACATCCTTACACAATCTTCTAAAATATCAACCAATGGCTGTAGATACATACGGTCTTCAGCAGTAAATGGTTCCTTGCCTGGCGAGCGAACCACAGCAAAACCTGCCCCATACTCATTATCGATCTGAGCCAAATAACCAGCAAACCACTCTACATTATATTTGGGCAAAAAATCCCTAAAGTAAGGGTCTGTTGCACGTTCCTCAGCTGTATAATGTTCTGAGCAGATATAGACAGTGCTATCTGGTAGCTTTCGACTTACCCCAACACGAATATGCGGATCATTCATGCCCCATCCACCATCATAGTCTGCAAAGAAATTCGGGTTGAATATACCTGACCCGCATTCAAGTGTAATTGGATAGCTCCAGTCATTAAAATCCAAATATCGAAAGAGTGCGCCATCCGCTTTCATCTTGATGCGTAAATTGCGGACAAACGATTGTAGACGCGTAAAATCCATGGATGCCATCATCAGATGGGATTGCAGCTCAAGCGACATAATTACCCTTCCACTTATGCGGAATACATAAGCGTTCATATGAGGCCTGATCCTGGTACCTTATTAACGACCCTGATCGTTAAAAACCCTGAAACAACACCTACCTATATGATTCTCTTCACTTTATTGGCGTGTTGTACACCTCACGGCCTACAATTTCACCATATTTACTCCGTTAAAAGCCTTACCTCCAAAGTTAATGGAAAAATTTTAAAGCATTAACAATTACTTAGTAAGATAATTCAAATCATACTATTTTGATATACCCCTAAATTGGGCAAAAATTTTCAATTTTATCTCCCAAAGATGAAAATATTCATTTTACATTATGAACAACAGACAACGAAGCAGCAAAATCTGCAAAAACACCCATGATCACCCTTTCAAACAGGGATCGATAATATTCCAGCACCTGCCTGGAACATCTTTTTTGAAAAAAATTTAGAGTATCCCATAAATTGAGGATGTTCTAACCACCTCCATCATCAGAAATAAACAGTGTTGGATATGAGTTTCTGGGGGAATTCATACTGTCGGCGGGGGAAATTTGTTCGGCTCCAGGCTCTGAGCGCCTGGGGCCGAATTTCATTCCAAGGGTATTTTTGCGGAATTAGCCTCCACAGCCTCCGCCACACCCGGACCCACATCCAGAGCCGCCATCAGCATCGCCATTACTATCCTCAGCGATAACCGCGCCTCCTGCTGCACCCCCACTTTTATCAGCAGAGTTCTTTTTAGAACGAGCCTGATGGCCCAACCCCAAAACGATGATACCCAGGATTAATAAAGCAATACCCCCTTTAAAGAGAGGGCTTTGTAACAGGCTTTGTATAAGCTCCGGTTGTGTTGACCCTGTGGATGCTGCAAGGGCTGCAGCCCCCGCAAAAACGACAACCCCACTCGAAACTATTACGGCAGCACGGTGCGCAGTTAGCAATATTTTACTCTTTTCTAGCAGGTAATATTGCTGTGTATTTACACGTTGCATAAATGGAGCATGACCAAACCGGATTACTGAATTAGGCCAAATATCTTCCGGTGGGGCTTCATTAAATGCAGCAATATATGATTCAACAGTTTTGCTATAATTATCAGAATATCTGACTTTTTCAGATTTTCCACCTGTTGTAGGGCCATGATGTAATGGCTCGCCAAGTACATTAGTAAACTCGCCCCAATAATGGCGCGTATAGGTCAAATGCAGGTGCCAAGCCTGATCAACTTCATCAGAGGGCGTTACTTCATGCCCAGCTGTTTTTGCAAGGTAGACAAATTTACGGTACTCCTCGATGACGCGGCAAGAAAACTCCCTACTCCAACCATTATCTCTTGCAAGCCTGTCTGTAAAAGAAAACCCTGCTTCCGGTTGATCAAAATCAACCTTGCCAAGCCGTTCCCAGAGTGCGCGATTTTTCATCTTTAACCTCCAAATTACGCTAATGTTTACACTATTTACGATGAGCGAGGAAAATAAAAACATCAAGGTTTGATGGCAGACCCTGTTTATTTTAAGCTTGGCGCAAAATTTAAGAATACTGTCTCATTTTGTTAATTTTATTAATTAAAGCATTCGTGGATACATCAAATGAGGAAGTTTCTTTTTGCTCCTGGCCAACGGGTTTAATCATGGGCAAAATTTCTTTTGCCAGGACTTTACCCAGTTCAACCCCCCATTGATCAAATGAATTAACATTCCAGATGATTCCTTGGCAAAATATCTTATGTTCATAAAGTGCGATCAATGCCCCCAGGGTTTCAGGTGTCAGTTTTT
>CAZGVP010000457.1:0-2608 GCA_964529135.1 uncultured Caulobacterales bacterium
GCCTGCAAGTGCTTCTATAGGACGAGAAATAACTACAAAAATTAAGGTCCAACCATTGAGTAAGAGGTAAAGAATTGGAGTAAGTGGATATAGTGGAACACTGAATGGTCGTATCAATTGAGGTTCTCTTATACGTAAGATGAATAATCCTACCACAGTTATAAAACTGTTGAATGCGAGTACAAAACCAGCAAAAATTAAAACCCGGTCGAATGTTGATGTGAGCACGAACAACAAGGCTATACTGGATTGCATAATAATTGCTCGCGCCGGAATATTATCATTATTTGCCATACCAAGACTTCGAAATAGAGGAAAATCCTCGCCGATCATTTGTAATACGCGTGGACCAGCAATCGTCATTGCACTGACCGTTGATATCAGTAATGCTGCTAAAGCTAATCCTGTGAATTTCGCACCGATACCACCAAATACGGATCTTGCAGCAATGACACCTACGTCGAGTTGCCCGGTCAGCTCTTCTATCGGAGCAACCAATAGGAAAACTGCATTTAACAGAACATATAAAGTCATGACAATGAGCGTACCGAAAAATAAAATACGCGGTAGTTCTTTTTGAGGATTCCTTAGTTCCCCGCTCAGATAAGTTGCCGCGTTCCAACCGGTATAAGCATAGCTGACGTAAATAAGGGAAATAGCAAACGCGCCGCTAAATAATAAACTTGTATCCCCTTCTATAGGCGTAAGATAAACAGGTTGAAGTTTTGGGGCGGCGAGCAATGCAAATAAACAAAATGCCAACATGACCAAAATTTTTAAAGCTGTAAAAATAAACTGTGTGCTACCGCTCGCATTTCTTCGCCCTGCATGCACAATCATCATGATCACTATCAGAGTACAAGCGAGGAATTTTTCGAACCAGTCAGGTACGCCACTAAAAGAGGATGTCGCGTATGCACCAAATGTCATGGCAGCTAGTGCGACCGGTGCAGAAAACCCTATGGTCGACGATATCCAACCAGAGATGAACCCGGCTGCAGGGTGATACATTCGAGATAAAAAATTATATTCTCCACCTGACCGGGGCAGGGCAGAACCAATTTCTGCATAAGATAATGCCCCGCATAATGCCGTTACGCCGCCAACAGCCCACAACATCAAGATGACGAAACCAGATTGTATGGACTCTAGTTGATAACCAAGGCTGGTAAAAACCCCGGTTCCGATCATATTGGCGATAACAACAGCGATCGCTGTTCTTGCTGAGAAATATGTATTTGGTATTGAAGTAGACAAAACTGTTCCGATCTGAAAATTACCTATTGGAGGTGATACTAGATATTGGTGATAATGTCGCCTTTATCTGATCAAGTCGAAGATTTATGAAACTCCATGGATCAACTCGTTATGATGATTCATAAAGAAAGTAGCGACTATGAAAACTGTTTATCTGTCATGCCAGGAAACCCTTCCCGGTTCACCTATGCGCCGTGAAGATGGTTTTGAGCATGATTTGATGATGGATAATTTACGCACCTCATTTGCAAAGCATAACGCAACAATTACCGATATTGCGTGGGACGATGACACTGTATCGTGGCAAGATTTCGACGCTGTGATCATTGGAACCGCATGGGATTATTGGGACAGGCATGTAGAGTTTCTAGCAAAGTTAGTAGATATTGAAACTCAAACCCGGTTATTCAATTCAACCAGTATTATAAAATGGAACAGCCATAAAAAATACCTGTTGGATCTTGAGCGCAAAGGTGCAAAATTAATCCCAACGCAATGGGCTGACCTGGTAACACCAGAGTTGATTGAAGATGCATTTGCGAATTTTGAGACAGACGAGCTGGTCTTAAAACGGCAGGTTGGTGCGGGCGGCGCAGGTCAAGTCAAAATTTCAAAGGGTAGTAATATTCCGACATTACCTCACCCAATGATGGTGCAACCTTTTCTGAGAACAATCAAAACCGAGGGTGAGCTGAGTTTCATTTTTATCGATGGGAAATTATCTCATACACTTTTAAAAACTGCGGCAACAGATGATTACCGTATACAATCACTTTATGGTGGTACGGAACAAAAGATAACCCCATCCGACGCCGACAAAATTGTTGCAACCCAAATTCTTGAATATCTTGATGAAGTGCCACTCTATGCCCGTGTTGATATGCTTCGTGATAGCAGTGGTGAGCTGTTACTGATGGAAATTGAATTAACCGAACCTTATCTTTATCCTGAACAAGGTCCAAAACTCGGTGAACGATTATATCAGGGCCTGTCTAGAAGATTATAATGGCGAACGCTTACCTTTTTGTCGCGCGACATCCCAGTATATTGAATTTTATCAAGCGCTATTTATCTACTGTTTAAGAGAAAAATATGTGATATTCTTAGTCTCAATGCTGTGTAAAGCGGGAGGAGGGCTGTGATGTTTGACCAGGCTGCAACTGTCACGACTGATGTGATATCGAACGAGCTATCACAAGGATCAGGTTTTATCCTTGCACGTATTCAATTCGCATTTACGATTGCTTTTCATATTGTTTTTCCTGCATATACTATAGGGCTTGCGAGTTTCCTCGCTGTTCTCGAATGGAAGTGGTTACGAACAAAAGATTACACCTACCTCAATCTTTAT
>CAZGVP010000458.1:0-2608 GCA_964529135.1 uncultured Caulobacterales bacterium
CGTGCCAATTTCCATTTATTAAGAATTCGTTACGGATATGCTGTGTTAGCCAAGCGCTGGTTTCAATAAGGTCTATTTTTTTATCAAAAAAGTGCCTAATAATTGAGCACCTGCGCGGTAATTGATCATTTGTGTGCCGTGGCTGATCGGGGTTGGCTTTTGCCTTAAATGCATTTCGGTTTAACTTGGGGGTTGACGACAATCCAGTGGGGGAATAAATAGGCGCGACAAAACTTGTGGCGGGTGTAGCTCAGTTGGTTAGAGCGCCAGATTGTGATTCTGGATGTCGCCGGTTCAAATCCGGTCATTCGCCCCATTTTCCCTTCTAATTTTTTACTAAGTGATCTTATATTGAGCTGAATGTCAGTTTAATTACCCAAAGCTTGGGGCTCATTGGAGGGAATATGTCAGATTCCATTAAATCCCTAATCCTAACTATGGCAGTCGCAGTGTCATGTGCTACGGGCTTTGGCTCATATTCCGTGGAAGCAGTTCCGGAGCTAGAGGTCGGCGAAACTAAAGATCAAATCCGTAACATGATGCAGAGATGGCTCGCGGCATATAACAACCGCGATATCGACGAACTGATAAGCCTCTATGACCCTAACATATATTATGCGAACAACGGTAGCGATCTGGAGCGCGACCTGGGCGATTTAAAACGCGGATATGAGGAGCGTTTCAAATCCCCGACGAAAACCAAAATCAGCTTCAAGGAAGAGATCGTCAATGCTGAAGCCAATATAGGTTATATTGCCGGTAAATATCGAGTGGCTATTGTCCCAGTGGATGGTTCAGTTACGTATGCATATGGACGTGTTCTTTTAATCTTTGAACGCCTGAATGAACAGTCAGATTGGAAGCTTACCGTAGACTTCGACAACACTAGTTCCGACATATCTTCAGTCGACTTTTGAGCGCTTCATTTCTCGACCTCCTTAATGCTGACACTTAGTGTCCCTATTAATATCTTTGCCAAATATACTTTTTTGCTAAACTATACCGATTCAGGGGAGTGGGGATGAATGCATGATATGTTGACAGGTGCCGGATTATTAACAGTTGCGGGTTCAAAGGCGCTTGACGATTGGGCTGTTGCCAGTGGCGATCCGCTATATAATTATATGGAACGGGCTGGAAAAGCCGTTGCGGATGCTGTGTTTGACTACTCAGATATCCCACAAAATTACCCCGATGAAATTTGTGTTTTATGTGGCCCGGGTAATAATGGCGGTGATGGTTATGTCGCTGCGCGTTACTTGAAAGACCGTGGCTACAACGTGTTCGTAATGGCGCCTGAACCGCCTACGACAGATGAGGCAAGCAAAGCGTCTTCGCTTTGGCTCGGTGAAACGATCCCTTTTAAGCGCGAGCGTTTGGAAGATGTATCTATTGTAGTTGATGCGCTTTTTGGTATTGGTTTATCGCGACCAATTGAAGGTGTCTATGCTGATGCGATCAGAGCAGCAAATGGGGCAGACGTATTCCGGCTTGCTGTCGACGTTGCAAGCGGGTTGGACGCTGACGCCGGTGTGCCAGTTGGTGAAGTCTGCTTTTCTGCGGATGCGACAATAACTTTTACGCGTGCGAAGCCGGGGCAGTATCTCGCGCCTGGCAGGTTCATTTCCGGTGGCACCGATCATATTAAAGTTGCTGATATTGGATTTCCTGAGGCCTTGGTGCATGAACATGCATCAGAGGTTTTTGAAAATGACATTTCACTATGGGGGCATACTTTCCCGTTTGCGGGACCATCGTACCACAAATATGACCGTGGTCATTTGCTGGTTCTTGGGGGGCGTGAGCCTGCGCTTGGTGCGTCAAGACTTGCTTCTCTCGCTGGACTTCGGATCGGGGCTGGGCTTGTCACCCTTGCTGCCCCTAGTGAGACCTACACTGTCCAAGCTTCAAGTTTGACTGATATCATGGTTAGAAAAGTGGATTCGCATTTTGGTTTCATTGGCATACTCGCCGACCAACGGATTAACACTACTCTTATTGGTCCAGGGTCGGGAATTGGCGAAAAAACAGCAGAGCTTGCGCTGGAGTGTCTTAAAAAGGGCAAAAGGCTGACGCTCGACGCGGACGGTTTGTCGTCTATGGCAGGACGATTGCAACAGCTTGATGCCTTTCCCAAGCGTGAGGCGGTGTTTACGCCGCACGATGGTGAGTTTAGGCGATTGTTTCCGGATATTGATCTCGCTGGTAACCGTTTGGCGGCCGCTCAGACAGCCGCAAAGCGTGCCGGAGTCACCATAATCCTCAAGGGTGTTTCAACAATCGTAGCGTCGCCGGACGGAAAATCAGCGATAAACACATGCGCGCCCGCGTGGCTGTCGGTTGGTGGTACAGGTGATGTGCTCGCCGGTATTGTTGCAGGTTTATTGGCGCAGGGGATGCCAGTGTTTGAGGCTTCTTGCGCCGCTGTATGGCTTCATAGCCGCGCAGCTATGAAAGCGGGCAGAGGGCTTATTGCGTCAGACCTGTTGGAGACACTGGTCGATGTTTTACCTTAGGTAAAATCAAGAAAACTGCATTTTTCGCGTTTTTTTCCAGAAAAAGACTTGTACTCTTTGAACAGCCTGAATATAAGCGCGTCATTCTAAAG
>CAZGVP010000459.1:0-2601 GCA_964529135.1 uncultured Caulobacterales bacterium
GAGGGGGATAACATTGATGATATCAGTGCACAGACTTATCGACTGAAATCACCTGCCGAATGGCGTTATATTGGTAAAGGGGCATCATCTGTTGATCTTGATGATCTTTTACATGGTAAAGCTGTTTTCGGTCAGGATGTTGAGCTTGAGGGCATGAAGATTGCCGTAATAGCACGTGCTCCTGTTCTCTATGGCAAGGTAAAATCTTTTGATGGTAAGGCTGCGTTGGCTGTGCCCGGCGTTCAAAAAGTGCTCGAATTACCAGCTAGTAGCCGTCCAGTGGATGCAAGTCAGGGTGGGTTCAATCCGCTCGGTGGCATAGCAATTGTCGCGGATAACACATGGGCTGCTATTGAGGGGCGCAATGCACTTTTCATTGAATGGGATGATGGCGGTAATGCTGCTTATGATACAACTCGTTATCGCGCTGAACTGGAAGCGACCGTAAAAGTTCCGCAAAAAGCTGTGCGCGATAAAGGTGATGTGGAGACTGCTTTTGAGCAGGCAGCACAAATTGTAAGTGCAGATTATTATGTGCCCCACATCGCTCACGCACAGATGGAACCACCTGCTGCGTTGGCAAGTTACAGTGATGGCAAGGTAGAAGCCTGGACGTCGACGCAAAACCCACAACAAGCACGTACCGATTTGGCAGAAATACTGGGTATTGAGTACGACAATGTTCGCGTTAATAATGCGTTGCTGGGAGGCGCGTTTGGTCGCAAATCCAAACCTGATTTTGTCTATGAAGCCGCTCTATTGGCCCGTGAACTGGGTTTTCCTGTGAAAGTCATCTGGACGCGTGAAGATGATCTTCAACATGATTTTCTTCATACCGTTAGCGCCCAACATATTGAAGCTGCAATTGACGAGAGTGGCGCAGTTACTGCATGGCGTCATCGCGTAGCGTTTCCATCAATCAGTTCAACCTTTAATCCGGCCTCTGAATATGGGCAAGATGGTGAGTTAAACCTTGGTTTCCTCGATAATCCTTTTGCTGTCCCTAATATTAGATTAGAGAACGGTAAAGCAAAAGGTATGATCCGTATTGGCTGGTTGCGGTCGGTAAATAATATACAACACGCATTCGCAACCCAGTCTTTTGCAGCGGAGTTAGCGCATGCTGCTGGCCGTGATCAAAAAGACTACCTATTAGAACTGATTGGACCTGATCGAAAACTCAATCTTGATGAAGAGGGTATGATTGCGACCTATTCAAATTATGGCCAATCTTATGAAGATTATCCAATTGATACGGCGCGTTTAAAGAATGTCATAAACTTGGCTGCCGCAGGTATTCATTGGCGCAGAGATTTACCAAATGGTCATGGTCTTGGCATTGCAGGTCATCGCAGTTTTAATAGCTATGTGGCCACGGCTGTTGAGGTGAAGGTTGATCGTGATGGTAACTTGGATATTCCCGCGGTTCATGTCGCTTGTGATTGTGGTATCGTTGTAAATCCGGAAGCGGTGCGGGCACAGATGGAGGGGGCAAGTAATTTTGCGCTCTCAAATATATTGATGAGTGCGATCACAGTCTCGAATGGGCGCATCGATCAAAGTAATTTCCATGACTATCAAATGTTGCGAATGGATGACGCACCTAGAGAAATCAATGTTACGGTTGTCGAAAGTGATGCTCCCCCAGGAGGGGCAGGGGAACCAGGGACGCCACCATTTGCCCCAGCGCTGACCAATGCGATTTTTGCGGCTACAGGCAAACGGATCAGGGAATTGCCAATTGGAGGGCAATTGAAAGCTTAATCAGGCTCATTGTGATGGTGGGTATGCCCCTCAGGGTTGGTGAATTTTCTATCTTCAATTGAAGTGGCAAAGCGCTTGCCCGGCGCCGCAGCGAGGGCTATGTCGTTTGTACTAAATTACCTGTCTAAGAATGCAGGAACTATCCACAGGATTGCATTATGGATTATCAAACTGCCCGAAAGCATATGGTTGACAGCCAGGTGCGCCCGAATGATGTCACCGATCTTGGCCTGCAGGCAGCAATGAGTGACATTCCACGTGAGTTGTTCTTGCCTTCAGCTATGCGCAATCAGGCTTATGTTGAACGTGAACATGTATATGGCGATGATGCCGGTGCGCGGGTTATGTTAAAACCACGAGATTTTGCGAAGCTTGTTGCAGCTGCTGCACCGCGCAATGACGAGTTAATTCTCGATATTGGCTGTGGAACCGGATATTCGACGGCTGTTTTAGCGCGCCTTTCCGAAATGGTTGTGGCTGTGGAGCCAGATGAGGGGTTTAGATCGTTAGCACAAGATAATCTTGTGACGCTTAAAATTGATAACGCCGCGATTGTTGATGCATCTCTTGATGGTGGTGTGCCGGATCAGGGACCGTTTGATCTGATCGTTATTGCTGCGGGTATCGCGCGTAAACCCGAAGCATTGCTAGACCAGTTAAAAGATGGCGGTCGGCTTGCTGCAATCTGGCGAAATGGCAGATCTGCCACCGGCGTGATTATTTCCCGCGAAAACGGTGTATTTAGTCAAGTCAATATTTTCGATGCTGGCAGTGGTACAGTGCTTGAAAGTTTCTCTTATGAAAAAGCATTTACTTTTTAAGGCTCGCTTTTTTTAG
>CAZGVP010000460.1:0-2598 GCA_964529135.1 uncultured Caulobacterales bacterium
GTTAGACCCAGCACGGCTGTCGCATTTTAATGCAAAGGGGGTATTGATCGACGGTGATGAGCCAACAAAAGAAATGCCGCTGCATACTGCCTTTTATGACACACGCAGTACGGCCGGCGCTGTTGTGCATCTGCATTCATGTCACTCTGTCGCGTTATCCATGATGCCGGGGGTTGATGACGAAAGTTTTTTGCCACCTCTAACCCCTTATGGAATCATGAAATTAGGCCGAGTAAAACTGTTGCCATTTTTTCTGCCCGGTGACCCGGCGATGGGTGAGGCAGTGCGCGGTCTTGCTGGAAAACGCAGCGCGATCATGCTGGCTAATCATGGCCCTGTTGTTGCCGGCAAAGATGTTGAAGCCGCTTGTAATGCGATTGAAGAACTCGAAGATTCAGCGCGACTGGCGATGATGCTACAAGGCGTGGACGCCCGGATGCTATCGCAGCAGCAAGTTCAAGCCGTTGTTAAAAAATTTGATGTGGAGTGGGACGATTGATTCAGTTTTCAGCCAACCTAGGTTTTCTCTGGGCCGAGCGCTCATTACCAGATGCAATTCGAGCGGCAAAAGCGGCGGGTTTCCACGCAGTAGAGTGCCACTGGCCCTACGATATTCCTACAGAAGCCGTGGCCGCTGCATTGAACGAAACAGGTCTGCAAATGCTCGGACTCAACACCCGTCGTGGTGATGTTGCCAAAGGTGAAAATGGCGTCGCGGCACTGGTTGGTCGAGAGACTCAGGCGCGGGAATTTATTGATGAAGCGATTGCCTACGCGAGAAAGATTCGTTGTGAAAATATCCATGTTATGGCTGGATTCTCGAGTGGAAGTGATAGGCAGGCGCAAGATGCATTCGACGCGAATTTGCGTTATGCGTGTCAAACAGCGGCAGTACATGGCAAGACCATATTAATTGAGCCGCTAAATCAATACGATGCGCCGGGCTATCATCTATCAACACTCGAAGACGCACTAGCCATAATTGATAGGGTGGGTGAGCCTAACTTGAAAATCATGTTTGACTGTTATCATTTACAAATCATGGGGGGAGATTTGCTACGCAGATTCAAACAAGTTTCAGACCAAATTGGTCATGTACAGTTTGCCAGCGTGCCTGATCGAGCGGAGCCCAATATGGGCGAAATTAACTATGAATGGTTACTCAACGAGATAGCAGCGGCTGGATATTCCGGAGTATTTGGCGCGGAGTATAAACCGCTCACTACAACTGATGCAGGCCTTAGTTGGTTAGCGCATTATCAGCACACTTCCAGTTAGAAATTCAGCAATGCATGATTTTTTTGTTCGATTTCTCAGCGTTGCTAATGTGTCCACCAAATTTTAATTGCTTGATTTAGTGAGTTTACTGTGTTCTTCTAGCTGCTCTAATGCGGACAACGGGGACAGCAATGGCCATCCAAGCTCCACTACGCGAACTACCTATCGCGACCGCTAACAGCGGCTTCTATACCAATTTCAATAGAATAGTTGCACTTGCCTCAAAAATTATCATCGCACTCATCGTAATTTGGGCAGCGATATTCCCTGAAAAAGCAGGCGACATACTCGGGGCGATGAGGTCCTGGTCATTTGCGAACCTTAACTATTACTACACTTGGGCAGTTGCTTTTTTTGTCATAGTCTGTCTGGTCATAGCCATACACCCGAAATGGGGAAAGACCATATTAGGCGATGGGGGCGCGCCGGAGTTTTCAAACTTTTCGTGGTTCTCGATGATGTTTGGCGCAGGTATCGGGATTGGAATGCTCGGTTACGCCACCGGAGAACCGATGTGGCACATTGCCGACAATCCGCTTATCCGTATGAGCAGCGCGGAAGCTCAGTCGGTGTTAGATGCAGCGGGGATAGCTGTGGCGGAGGGTAGTACCGCAATGGCCACTTACCTGGCACAAGTTGACGCTGGCGCAGTTGCAGCGAATCCCGATTTTGTTATCGCAAAGACAGAGTCTGCTATCACATCAACTTACCGCTATTCGTTTCTTCATTGGGGTGCGGGGGCATGGGCTTGCTACGCTTTGGTGGGGATAGCGCTTGCGTTTTTCGCCTATTCAAGAGGGTTGCCTCTGACCATTCGTTCCACACTGGCTCCGCTGTTTGGTCGAAGCCTGTCTGGTCCTCTTGGGCACTTGGTCGATATCACGGCCGTTGTTGCCACCATTCTCGGTATCAGTCAAACAATCGGCCTGGGGTTGGAGTCTTTTTCGTCCGGGCTCTACAACTTCACCGGTGCCGAGTGGTTGATGACTACAAACGCTGACGGCGTACAGGTGCCTTCAACCGGTTCAATGTTAATGGCGTTGGCGGTTGTCATGGTTTGTTCGACATTGTCTGCGCTGTCTGGTGTAGGTAAGGGCATTAAGTGGCTAAGTAATATTAATATGGTGCTTTCATTTAGTCTGTTGGCCTTCTTCGCGATCTTTGGTTCGACGATCTTTGCGCTGAAGATTTTAGGTTATGGGATTGTTGATTACATCATTCATTTGCCAGCGATTACTTTTCAGGTATTTCCCGCTGATGGTGCGGGTAGCCCCGGAGAATGGCAGGGTTGGTGGTCAATATTCTATTGGGCCTGGTGGA
>CAZGVP010000461.1:0-2584 GCA_964529135.1 uncultured Caulobacterales bacterium
CACTCCCGGCACAAGCCCCATCGAACCTTTCATATGGGAGGACACAGATCCCACTTATGACCCTAACAACTCGAATCATTTTGGACTCAGCTTTGATGGCAATGGCCGCGACAACACCTTAAATCGCAACAACTGGCAGGGTACCCGCTTTTTCCGGCAATTCAGAAATGCCACACTTCAGACCCGAGAGGCGACCATCAACGAAGTGAATGACACTGGCTCAGTTAGAGGCCCCGGGGTGGATGAAAATGGCCGTCGCCGCCGGAAATATAGAGAGTTCAATTCTAGAGGCCCAAACAGAGCGTGCTCGCCTGTATCGATATTGCCATTAACCGCAAATCGGCAAACTGTTCTGAATAAAATCGATGAAATGGAACCTTTTGGTTTTGGTGGAACGACAACTAACTTTGGCCTTGTTTGGGGCTGGCGGGCCATAAGCCCAAACTGGCAAGGTTTATGGACAGGTGGTGACAACGCAAGTGAACTACCGTTCCCATACGAGGAACCTTTCATGGACAAGGTTATCGTGCTGTTGACCGATGGAGAAAACACTCTGAGTAGTGTGAATGAGACTTCTTTTGGCCTCAGAGACGAATTCGAAGACTCTCCAGACACAGTGGAAGCCAATCACATCCTTGAGCTTAATCGGCGCCTGACAACTACGTGTAACAATATAAAAGCCACCAATGAAGTGATTCTATATACTATTGCCTTGAGCGACGGTGTAGATTCAACAACGCAAGATTTGCTGCGCAGCTGCGCATCAAACCCAAACTTTTTCTTCTTTGCTGGTGATAGTGACAGCCTAAGCAGTGCGTTTGACACCATTGGACGACAGCTTTCAAGATTAAGACTGTCACGCTAATTCTGGGTATTTAAAATGAGACGTTTTTGGACGAAAACTAGAAAGAATGAAGATGGCTCGGTTGTTACCGAGTTCGCACTAACCCTACCCATCGTCTTTGTGATGATTTTTGGCATCATCGAAGTCGGTTACTATTTCTTTCTGTCTGCTGCGATTGAAAACGCGGTGCTAAGTGCGTCCCGGTTTGGTGTTACAGGTGGTGTTTTAGATGAAGCCGTTGACCGTGAAACCCAAATCAGAGATATCATTCTGGATCAAACGTTCGATAGCCTTGACGAAAGTAAACTTTCAATTGATACGCGGGTTTTTGAACAATTTGCTGACATCGGTCGCGAACCCGAAGCTTTTGCCGACGCCAACGACAACGGCCAGTACGATCCTGGCGAAGTTTTCACAGATGTAAACGGTAATGGCGAGTACGACAACTTTCTTGGTGAAGCGGGGTTGGGCGGCACCGGTGCAATTGTGCTTTATCGCGTAACATACCAAGGAGCAAGTTTAAGCGGTTTCGACACATTCTTTGGTGATGGATATACGATCAGAGCAGCCGTTGCTGTCAGGAATGAGCCATTCCCCACAAATACTGGGGGCTCAGGCGGGTAAATTATGTTGAATAAAATACTGAAAGCTTTCTCTCGTTTCCTACCCTCGCGTATATGGAGAGATGAACAGGGTGTCGCTGTAACAGAAACGGCGCTTGCCTTACCCTTAATGTTGATTATCCTCAGCGGAACTGTAGAAGTTGCCAACTATCTTTTGCTCAATATTAAAAGCCAGCATACCGTTGTCGCTATTGGTGATTTGCTTACACGTGATCAAACGCTATCTGCGGACGTAGTTGCCGATTCTTATGAAGCAATCGAAGAGATAATGGCTCCTTACCCGGTTGATAGAGAATCGCGGATCATTGTTACAGCTTTCAGCCTGGCTGGCCCATCAACCCCAACAACATTACCAACAATAATCTGGCAATGCGTTGACCCTGTTACAGATGTAACTGAAGTTAGCGAGTACGGGGTTCACAGACAGATCGTAGATTTCACCAATGAGGGAATTACCATGCGCTTGGGTGAAACACTGGTAGTTACTGAATTCTTCTATCAGTATAAACCCCTGGTGTTTCAGAATGTCATCTCGCCTCGTCTATTGAGGCGTAAGGCTTACTTTCGCCCGCGGATTGGCGCTCTTGATACGGTAACAGCTCCTCTCACTCCAGAGGGCGTAGCTGCAGGCTGTCTATCATCCTAAGCGATACTGCAACACCAATAACTGGCACTCAAACGGGTTAGAAGAATCACTGATCATTTTTTGTGCCGCCTTTTTTCGCTTTCAGAGGCATTGGGTTGCCTGCTTGCAATCTACTCCAATTTGGAAAACGCTTCCCGCAACCATGATAACACAGTCAAACTTTAAAGCGTTTTGGCGGTCCCTCATAACGAAGTGATACGAATCACCTTTGAGAGATCTAACAGCAATCTTTACCTGTTTACTAATTTTGGCGGTTTTCTTCGCTGTCCAGTACATTTATTTACTTTTTGTTAATAGATAAACCATTGTTTTTGTATGAGAAAATAGAAAATAAATACTGACCTGCCTTTATTCAAAGCCGGCTAAAACGATAAAAACGCCTTTTTTTCAGCGCCTTATCAAAACGATTAAAATTTTAGACACTTTCATAAAATTTTTTTGTAACTAATTGTTTTAAATCATCTTTTTCTT
>CAZGVP010000462.1:0-2558 GCA_964529135.1 uncultured Caulobacterales bacterium
ATCAACAATGTGACATCGGTGCCCTGCGTACCCTCCCATGCCGCCGATACCATTGATCGATCTAGACGACGTTTGGGCGCAAATATCCCCGGCGTATCAATGAAAACAATTTGTGTATCATCAACCATTGCTACACCGCGCACCCGCGCCCGCGTCGTTTGCACCTTATGGGTGACGATAGAAACTTTCGCTCCAACCATTGCGTTGACTAATGTTGATTTACCAGCATTCGGGGCGCCAATAACAGCGACAAACCCGCACTTTTGATCCGCTTCAGGATTACTCATTCTCTTTCCATAATTTTTCGCGGATCAAAAATACCTTTGCCGCCTGCATTTGTGCATCACGTTTTGATGTTCCCGTCGCCACGGCATGATCAAACCCTTTTACACTCACCTTAATTTCGAATAAAGGCTCATGGGCAGGCCCATCTCGTCCGATCTCCCGATAAGAGGGCACACCCAGCTTCTTATCCTGACTCCATTCCTGCAAGACGGTTTTAGGATCACGATGAGCTTTTGACAGGTCTTCAAAATTTGGCAACCAAAATATAGCAAAAGCATTCTGCGCAGCCTTCAGACCACCATCAATATAAAGCGCCCCCAAAAAAGCCTCACATACATCGCCAAGAATAGCTTTCTTTTTGCGCCCCCCTGCATCTTCTTCAAAACTGGACATACGAACAAGTTGATCAAGCCCCAGTGCAATTGCACCCTTCGCGCAAGTTTCCTTTCGCACAAGTGCATTCAGGCGCGGGGCAAGATCTCCCTCTTCCAGTTCCGGAAATCGCCGCCAGAGCTCTTCTGCAACCATCAAACCTAATACACGATCACCCAAAAACTCGAGCCGTTCAAGGTCACGAATTCCATTGCCTTTGCTGGATAGACTTGAATGCGTCAGAGCTCGAACTAAAAGCGTCTGATCATTAAAATGATGCCCGATCTTTTTTTCTAACCACTGAATTTCTTCGTCGCTTGCCATGTTCATTTCCGGTTATGCATTCATTATTCTATCGATTTAAATAGCCGTGAGCCTCGTACCGCGCGTGGCCAATTCCAAACCTGCCATATTTTGGAAGCTCGCCCATCAAACGAAATAACAACACGCTCCGCCTCGCCTACAAAATCTTCGAACGGAATAGTCCCCACACTTGCTTCAACACGGCTATCGCGCGACTGGTCACGATTATCGCCCATCATAAAATAATGCCCCGTGGGAACGGTATAAGGGCCGCGCCAGTCAAGCATGCCCTCATCACCATGACATTCTTGTACAATATAATTGATCCCATTAGAAAGGGTCTCACGATACACTGGCACTTGCGTTTGGTTCACGTCATCACAAATACCCGGCGCCGTGCCAAGATAATCCCGCGGAACAGGTGCATCATTGATATATACTGTGCCGCCACGAATTGTGATTTCATCGCCCGGCATACCAATGAGCCGTTTGATATAATCCTTATTGCGATCTTTCTTGTTCTTGAAAACCACTACATCACCGCGCTCTGGCACCTCGCCAAACAGGCGCCCATGAAACGGTAATTTTGTCAGCGGCCACACGAGGGAAGCACGCGAATACCCATAAGATGTTTTGGAAACATAAAGAAAATCCCCCACCAGCAAGCTGGGACGCATAGACCCGGATGGGATATTATAGGGTTGAAAAATAAACATTCTAAGCAAGAGTGCTATGGCAACCGCAATCATCACGAACTTTACGGTTTCCCAACTCTCATCATCTGGCGTACCAGCGCCTTCTGACAAATCTTCTTGAGCAGCCAAGCCAACCATTGGTGTGACCTCAGCGTTCTGGATTTTACTTTTATCCTGAATATCTTGCGATACCGACATGTAATCCCTTAACTCTTAATTCCAATCTCTGGTCGCCAACGCGACACCCTTAGATTGCCCTTAAACCACTGGGTAATGAAACCATTGGTAACGCTTCTATCATAACAATTGCTTGCGCTGTTGGGAAATCATCGGTGATGGTCAGATGAATATGGGCAGTGTGACCATCGGGCGTCAACTCAGCCAACCGAACCGCCGCTCCCCCTGTGAGGGCCATCGTAGGTTTACCGCCCGGCAGGTTCACAACCCCCATATCCCGCCAGTAAACCCCACGATTAATTCCAGTTCCAAGTGCTTTGGAACATGCCTCCTTTGCTGCGAATCGCTTGGCATAAGAGGCAGCGCGCTGATGTCGGCGATCGGATTTAGCTTGTTCAATCTCAGTATAGAGCCGTTGTACGAATCGATCACCATGGCGTTCAAGGGTTTTTTCAATCCGCCGAATATCAATAATATCATTTCCAATACCGATAATCATCAATAATGCCCGCCCGTTCGTGCATCTTGCATCAGGCGCCTCATTTCCTTGACGGCTTCACCAAGTCCCATAAACACCGCTTCACCCATAAGAAAATGCCCAATATTCAATTCTCGCAAATGCGGGATTGCAGCTATTGGTTGAACATTATGAAAGGTCAGCCCATGACCAGCATGAACTTCAAGACCCAGTTCATGGGCAAAAGCTGCTGCCTCACGGATCAGGTC
>CAZGVP010000463.1:0-2551 GCA_964529135.1 uncultured Caulobacterales bacterium
CCCACAGCCATCTTTTACCCATTTTCAAAACTGCACGCATTAATGCCCCCCTGCATTCGCGACCGTTGCAACACTGTGAAGTGTCGCTGGCTCAACAACAAGATCATACCCAAATTTGATGCCGACCAAAACCACCATCAAGGCAAGCAAGCCTCTAAGTTGCTCACCCTTGAGTTTTGCACCGGCGCGGACACCAAACTGGGCGCCGATAACCGCACCCAAAAGCAACAATACCGCAAGCAGAACATCAACAGACTGGTTGCTTACCGACTGGTTGATTGTGACCACCGCTGTCACGAAAATAATCTGAAACAGCGACGTGCCCACAACCACATTCGTTGGCATTCCCAATATATAGATCATAGCGGGCACCATGATAAATCCGCCGCCAACCCCCATGATACCTGAGAGGATGCCAACAACAAAACCGATACTTATAGGTAGAAGTGCCGAGATATATAGCCTTGATTTCCTAAAACGCATTTTAAAAGGAAGCGTGTGAATCCACGCTTTATGGCGATCTTCTCGGTTCATGGGCGGCGGCACATAACCAGTGCGTTGCCGGTATATAGACCGCATACTCTCCCAAAACATCAGGGATCCGACAGTCCCCAAAAAGAAGAAGTAAGCGAGTTTAATAATAAGTTCCGATTGACCTATCGATTCCAACAACGAGAGAACCTCAACGCCGAGGACAGCTCCAACGCCGCCGCCCGCCACCAGCATACCCCCCATTTTGACATCAACGCCGTTACGCCGCCAATGACCAATAACGCCGGAAACCGATGCCGCAGTGATCTCATTGGATTCTGTCGATACCGCAATCAGTGGAGGAACGCCTGAGAATATCAGGATAGGCGTCATCAGGAACCCACCGCCGACGCCAAACATACCAGAGAGGAAGCCAACAATGGCCCCCATACCGATGACAAAGAATATGTTCATCGATAGCTCTGCAATAGGAAGATAAAGCGTCATAAACAGATGTTTCCAAAACGGAACTTAAGCAATAGTCACTCAGACTTTCCTAACCAAAAACCGTGCTGAATGCAAACCCTCCCGCGTGATCATCGTCAACGACGACTATCCGATCACCGATGCCAGCCATTTACATGGATCATGTAATTATATAACATTTACCGTCAATATCTATGAAAGGGTGAGGCTATGCGAAAATTATCGATGATGCGGTTACCTTTTCTCTCAAGCTTTGTCACCTCAGTGCTTATACTGACAGCGACCGGCGCGATCGCGAACGGGCACCTCGACGACAATATGGATGCCGAATTGCAAAAGGCTCTGATTGAACTGGACAAATTTGTCAGCCAAAAAGCCGCCAACGATGAGTTCTCAGGCACCGTACTCTTCGCAAAGGGTGACACCATTCTCTATACCGCTGCTCATGGCCTTGCGAGCAGGCGTTTCAATGCTCCGATCAATCTACAAACAAAAATGAACTTGGGTTCGATTTCCAAAATGTTTACCTCCACTGCGATACTGCAACTGCTTGAGCAGGATAAGATTCGTCTTGAGGATACGCTCGATCAATATCTGGATGAGAGTTGGCTGAAACATCCTGCCCGGTCCGACATTCAGATCCAGCATTTGCTCACACATGCCTCAGGCTTAAGCAGCTATTTTACTGACGACTTTTTCAATGGATCGAAACAGCTTTTTCGCGAACTTAGTGACTATAAGCCATTAATCGTCGACGATGCGCCCGCCTTCGAGCCCGGCAACGGTTACAAATATAGTAACACAGGCATGCTTCTCTTAGGTGCTGTGATCGAAAAGGTGACCGGCGAGAACTATTTCACCTATATGGAAAATCAAATCTACCGCCCAACTGGTATGATGAATACCGGATGTTACGCCTCTGATGAGCCTATCCAGAATGTCGCCATCGGCTATTATGAACCCGAAGATACTCCTGGTGTTTGGCGTAACAATTTCTTTTGGAAACCTATAAAAGGCAGCCCGGCTGGTGGTTGTTTCTCGAACGTCCAAGACCTTCATACATTCGCATTGGCACTAACTGGCTTCAAACTATTGTCGAAAGAAACCACCAATCTAATGCTTACACCAAAATCGGAGTTCCATAGTGAACCCTATGGATTTGGCGTTCGCATACAGGGTACGACAGAAAACCCAATTTTTGGTCATCGCGGTGGATTTGTGGGAATAAGCGCCAATCTCGATATTTTTGCCAAATCGGGCTTTATTGCCGCAGCCCTGTCTAATCGTGGAGGCGGCACATGGGAAGTGAATGATAAAATTCGAGAGATCGTTGATAAACTTACAAGGCCTGAACCAGGTGCTAAGTAAACTAACTGTGCGCGATCTTACCATATTGTTTAATAGCCTCACTTAGCTGGGGCTTGAGCCGTCCCGTTAGGAACAGGTAAAGCATTTTATAGTCCCCCATCAGCGACCATCGCGGATAGTCAAAGGTTGCAGGTCGGTTTCGCTCAAACTTGAAGTGACCCACCCACGCGAACCCATATCCAATCAGCGGATACAGTATGAGAAGCCACCACGTCGCAGATATGAG
>CAZGVP010000464.1:0-2548 GCA_964529135.1 uncultured Caulobacterales bacterium
CATATTCAATAGATCTAGCAATATCGGCTGGTGAAGAACCAGAGCCACCATGAAAAACGAAACTCACTGGTTTAGCAGTGGGATCGCCGATTTTCTCTGCGACGTAGCTCTGCGAATTTTGTAAAATATCCACCGATAGTTTTACATTACCGGGCTTGTAAACACCATGAACATTGCCAAAAGCCGCCGCAATAGTGAAATTAGAGTTAATTTTCATCAAACGCTCGTAGGCATAATAAACTTCACTCGGATGGGTATAGAGTTTAGAGCTGTCAACTTCAGAATTATCGACGCCATCTTCTTCACCGCCGGTGATGCCTAATTCTATTTCCAAACCAATTTCATTTTTCGACATGCGAGTTAAGTAACGCTCACAGATATCGATATTTTCTTCTATGGTTTCTTCTGACAAATCCAACATATGAGAGCTGAACAAAGGCTTGCCATTAGTAGCGTAATATTTTTCCTGATAATCCAGCAGATGATCAATCCAACTAATATTCTTGAGTGAACAGTGATCAGTATGCAGAATCACCGGCACATCATACATTTCCGCCATATGGTGTACGTGTAAAGCCGCTGAAATACATCCAGCTGCTGACGCTTGTAAAGTATCGTTTGGCAAGCTTTTACCAGCATAGAATTGCCCGCCGCCAAATGACATTTGCACAATTACAGGAGAATTTACTTTGACAGCCGTTTCCAATACTCCGTTAAGGCTGTTGGTCCCTACTATATTTACTCCTGGCAGGGCATAGCCAACCGACTTAGCGTCTTCGTAAACATCGACCAACTCTTGGCCAAATAAGACGCCCGCACGAAACTTACTCATGATTTCTCCTGTGAAAACAAATTAAGACTAAAAAATTTCCTAGCCCTTATTGTAAACTTTACAACAGAGTTTTTCTTAAGATTTATCTAATTTTTGCCTTCTATCAATGGCTCATTAACAGAAAATTTAAAGACAGCATCTGAAGAATCCCGTAACATGTCTCCACACTCCGAAAGGATCCATTACAAATATTCTATTGAGGAAGAAATATGTACCTAAAAAATATTGTATTGACACTACTACTATTCACACTCAGTTTAGTTCAACCTGTCTTCGCACAAGACAGTGCGGCGCTGGAGGCTGCGTTAGCGGCACAGGACGATGAACACAAATCTCGCTATGTTTTTCGAAACCCTAAAGAAACACTGGAATTTTTTGGTATTGAACCTGGCATGGCCGTGGGCGAAGTCCTGCCAGGCGGCGGTTGGTATACTAAAATACTGTTACCCTATCTGGGTGATGAAGGTCGTTTAATCGGCATCGATTACCCGATAGAACTATTTTCTGAGTTTGGCCCAAACAGCTTTGCTACGCCTGAATTCATCAAGAAAAAGGAATCATGGCCAGAAACTTGGACTGCCAAAGCCCAAGAGTGGCGAAACGGTAGTTCGGTAGAAATTTCAGCTGCGACTTTTTCAACCATGCCAGAAGATCTAGATGGTAGTTTAGACGCCGTATTGTTTTTTCGAGCGTTGCATAATATGTCACGCTTCAATAGCAGTGGCGGCTACTTAAGTGACGCATTCAAGGCCTCATTCAAGGCCTTAAAACCTGGTGGTATCGTGGGTGTGGTGCAACATCATGCGCGAGAAGATCGCAGCGACGAATGGGCCGACGGTAACAATGGTTATTTGAAATCATCGTTTATTAAGGAGCAGATGGCTAACGTCGGATTTCAGTTTGTGAGTGAAAGCGACATTAATAGCAATGATCTGGATCAAGCAAAAGAAGGTGACAACGTATGGCGCTTATTACCAAGATTGGGTGCCGAAGGAAGTGAAGAGGAAATCGCAGCAGTACGTGCTATCGGTGAATCAAACCGTATGACCTTGAAATTTATCAAACCAGCCGAATAGCTCCTTTGTTTACACCCGCTGAGGCTGTTTGTAACACCGCTGAGGGCTCTTTTATTTACGGTCGCTGAGGGCTCTTTGTTTACACCTGCTGAGGGGAGGGCTCTTTGTAACACCCGCTGAGGGCTCTTTGTAACACCCGCTGAGGGCTCTTTGTAACACCCGCTGAGGCTGTTTGTAACACCGCTGAGGGCTCTTTTCACTAAGAGCCTTATTTTTCATAAATATGTTAGGCCGCTAGGGCAACTAATACTTGTCTTTTACTGGTGCCGCTGTAAGGGCGGCGGCCATGCATCACCATTTTGTTGTCAATCAACACCATATCTCCATCCTGCCATTCTAAATCAAAGGTGAAATCAACGCTAAGATTGGCAATCAGTTCCAAATTTTCTTTATCAATCGCAGATCCATCACCATAAGATAATGCTTTCGACGGATCGTCACGGACTCCCTTCCACCCCATATAGGCGGCCACCAATTGGTTAAAAAACACTTTGATCCCTGACTTTAATGTAAGCACCGCTGGCAAAACGGGTGTCACGGCATTCAAAGAACCGTCATCCAGCCACTGCCACGTATACCCTAATTCAACCAACTTCGTTTCAGCTTGTGCCACGGTTTCCACACTCAAAGTACTCATCCA
>CAZGVP010000465.1:0-2543 GCA_964529135.1 uncultured Caulobacterales bacterium
CGGCAACATTGCTATAGCTATCAACACTCCCGTCGATGAATATAACCTCTACACTGTCAGCCTTCTTAAATTCACCTAAACCAATCATCAATTTTGACGTTTGGTCACTGCCAAGTCCTTGTCCGGCAACAATTTGACGCATAATTTTGCGCCCGCCAGCCTCAATAATAATTCGCGCATTCAGACTTGCCAAATCATCAGCAAAATTAATTATCACAACGTTAGTATTCTCGGTACGGTTCAAACGAGCACGCGCCTCCCCCTGCAAATTTGACCAGGCAAGGTCAGGCAGATTGTCGCCATTAAAATCACCAATCAATGGGCTGACTGCAAAATATGGGTTAGTCGCCCCAGCTTGCTTCTCAACAGGCTTGAATTTTTCACCAATATAACTTTGCATGACCTTACCGTCATAACGATGAATAATGGCTGGTTGCCCAAATTTTGCATAATTTTGAGCAACAACAAGATCTTCCCAGCCATCAAGATTCATATCCGCAGCAACCGTACCCCACCCAAACCCGAGGCGAGCTGTGCGTTTTTGTTTCGCGACATCAATAAAATTCAAATTTCCCGCATTTTCAAAATGCATATACAGCTCGTTAAAAGGGTCACCCTTAGGGATATCGCCACGCAGTAATTTTTTAGGTAACGTATGACCAACGTTCGAGAAATAAAAATCGATAAGGCCGTCATTATTAAGATCACCAGCAGCAATGCCCATCGGATAAGAGTTTACCGACGGATTGGTAACCAACTTCATTGGCGGCGTCCCAGTATTTTCATAAATCTCCACATGGCCAGTATCTTGTGCGATAACGAGATCACTATCTAAATCATTATCGATGTCCGCAAAAACTGCGGTAAAAGTGTTGTGTTGTCGCCATATGCCATACTCTTTGGAAGCATCACGCCAAGACAAATTTCCTTCATTAATATAAAGATGGCTATAACCGCCATAGGGTCGACTGAAAATGGTCTGACCTTCCACAAGCTCGTTCTTGATGTAACCAGATACATAAAGATCAACGAAACCATCCTTGTTAACATCACCGGGCGCAATTGAAACCGCCGTCGATGTATCATTAATCGAGAATAACATACGCCCCTGCTCCAGCCGGGCATCATTGTTCAAATACAGCCAAATGCCACTTTCGCGCGCAACAAGTAAATCAGCGTCGCCATCATTATCAACATCAATTGACGTACCCCCCATGCTTGCATCACCACCCACCTTAACAAGATCATGAGCTAAACTGATATTAACAAAAGCACCCTTGTCATTATCATAACTCAACAAGGCATCAGCCTGATTACGTCCTCCCCCGAGAAACAATTCATCTTTATTATCCGCATCAATATTAATTATCACACCCGCCATAAAAGGCAGTGAACCTGTTGTTTTCGACACATCAAGATCATTTGCAAAAGGCACATCAACCGCCTGCATTGTAAGGTTGGTTTTTCCTTGCCCTTTCCACTCAAGCTGAAAAAGTCGAAAGCCCAAAAGACCTGAAGCCAAAATGGCAACAGCAATAACTGCGATACAGATTAATCCACACAACCATCCCAAAAGTCGCTTTGATGATGTCATAACATCGATCCTTCTCACATTATTCGATATAATTTCAGAACCCTGGTCAAAAATTAAAATCTTGAGCAATCAAATGTATGCTACTTGAAATGTTACCGTCTGCCAAACAGTCGCTCAATATCAGCAAGCTTCAGCTCCACATAAGTGGGGCGCCCATGGTTGCATTGACCCGAATGAGGTGTTTCTTCCATCTGGCGTAACAACGCATTCATCTCTGACGCGTTCATTTGACGTCCAGCCCTGATTGATCCGTGGCAAGCCATAGAGCTAGAAACTTCTTCCAGGCGTTCTTTCAGCGTCAATCCTTCCCCGAACTGAATAAGGTCCGCTGCCAGTGACATCATCAATCCTTTCACATCCAGATCACCCAACATGGCAGGTGTTTCACGCACCATAATCGCATCTTCACCAAAACGTTCGTAAATAAGGCCAAGTTCAGCAAAGCTATGCGCGTGAGTATCCAACAGCTCAACTTCGCGCGTCTCCAGCTCCACAATCTCAGGTATCAAAAGCCCTTGGCGGGCAATGCCCTTATCTTCCAACGAAGCCTTCATCTGCTCATAAACCAATCGCTCATGAGCCGCATGCTGATCAACAATTATCAGGCCGTCTTCAGTTTGAGAGACTATATATGTACGGTGTAACTGTGCCCTTGCCGCTCCGAGAGGAAACATCTCTTCTTCTCGTTTACCCTCTGTATACACTACAGGTTGAATTTCCCCGGTCTGACTATCATACCCCGTAAACCCCTCTGCACGATCGGCAAGGCCTTGCTGGATCGTACCATCTGTATCGTTACTGGAAGGCGCAAAGGGATTAGGTGGCATAGCCGGGCCAAACCCACGACGCATCGGTGTATAACCGCCTACTGGAGCGTTTCCAGCATTCATTTTGCCAAGAGCATATGATGAAGTTGTGGTTGAAGCACGATGCCCAGCCTCGGCTAATG
>CAZGVP010000466.1:0-2527 GCA_964529135.1 uncultured Caulobacterales bacterium
TGCATCATTGATTATTTTAAATAGACGATCACTTAATCCCTGCACCACGAAACCATTAAGGTCATCATATTGGACAAAAACCAGTGATTTAGAATATATTACACGGCACTTTGGTGCGAAGTTTTCTGAAAATTCGATGCGTACCGAATTCACAGGCCATCCGGAAGATGGGCTTTGCCAATTTTCAGGCAGGTTTTTAAGGGCAGATTGGAAGGATGTAACTGACGTTTCCAAGTTAGGATAGTATTTGCTTTTGTTTTCATCTGGTCGAAAGAAATCTCTATCACCGAGAAGAGTTATTTTTAACTTTGTTAGCGCCGAGAAATTTTGTTCGTAGCAAAGAGACTTCGCTGTTGCACAAGGAGCTGTAATGGCACTCGCTATAGCAACACAAATAATTATCAGGATGTTAAATCGCACAATAATATTTACTCCGCTATCTGATCAATGTTGTTAATATTAGCGTGAATTGCATCAAGAATTTCAGAAATCTTGAATGGTTGTCCTGACACTTTTGTAAGTGGGACAATGTCTACTTCCAGTTTGTCGCGCAGCAATGTTGCGCATTGGCCCATATTCATTTCCGGCAAGAGGATACGCTCATACCCAGCCAGTAATACACCAAGATTTTTGGGTAATGGGTTTAAATACCGCAGATGGATCTGCGCTACATCAAGACCTTCTTCGCGAGCTTGATTTACTGCGCGCCAGATTGCGCCATGGGTTGATCCCCATCCCACAACAACGAGTGGCCCTTTATCATTTCCCTGGTCAAGTTTTTGTTCAGGAATGAAATCGGCAACAGCGTCGACCTTGCGTTGACGTAATTCGCTCATTGTCTGGTGGTTGTCTGCTTCATATGAAATGTCGCCAGTGTCCATATCTTTTTCCAATCCGCCAATGCGGTGCGCAAACCCAGGCAAACCAGGCTTAACCCAAGGGCGGCCAAAACTATTATCATTGCGTTTCCAAATAGCTTTCTTCACTGCCATATTGTCATCGGTATCAACATCAGTTGGCGCTGCGTTCAAGGTAACTGGATCTATTGTATCCATATCTGGTAATGCCCAAGGTCCGGCTGCATTAGCGATATAGCCATCGGTTAGTAAATATACAGGGGTCATATGTCGAAGCGCGATTCGTGTTGCCTCGATGGCGGCATAGAAACAATCGCCAGGGTCTGATGTAGCAATTACAGGCACCGGTGTGTCACCATTTCGTCCGTAAACGGCTTGATAAAGATCTGATTGCTCTGTTTTGGTGGGAAGGCCAGTAGAAGGTCCGCCGCGTTGAGAGTTCACAATTACAAGCGGGAGTTCTGCAGAAACAGCAAGGCCGATTGCTTCAGTTTTTAAGGCAATACCTGGTCCGGAACTTGAGGTGACGCCGATCTGTCCACCGAAAGAAGCCCCGATAGCAGCGCAACAAGCAGCGATCTCATCTTCTGCCTGGAATGTTGCAACCCCAAGGTTGCCGACTTTGGAAAGATGATGCAAGATCGGTGAAGCTGGAGTGATTGGGTAGGATGCAAAGAATATAGACGTGTCTGCGAGTTCTCCGGCTGCGGCTAATCCTAATGAAAGAGCTTGGGCGCCTGTAATTGACCTGTAATCGCCAGGCGCCATTGGAGCTTCACCAACTTCAAATTGCGGGATTTCTGCAGAGAGTTCAACGGTCTCTGCATAAGCGTGCCCTGCATTTAACGCGGCAAGGTTCCCGGCTTGCACTTCAGGTTTCTTCGCAAACTTGTTCTTGATCCATGTTTCAATCGGTGCGCGCTCGCGTCCAAACATCCATAAAACTGTGCCAAGCCCCCAGAAGTTTTTGCATTGTTCCGCGTCTTTTTTTCCCAAACCGCTATCTTTTACTGCTTCCATTGTTTGCGTGGTGACCGCTATTTCGACGACCTGAAAGCCCTCCAGTTCACCAGTCTCTCTGGGATCTGTCTCAATATTAGCTTTGGCAAAATTGCGTGCATTAAAAGCATCTGTATTGAGAATAATTAGTGCGCCTTTTGGCAGTATGGGTAGATTAACTTTCAAGGCTGCAGGATTGAAAGCTATCAATACCTCTGGGGCGTCTCCAGAGGTCGCGATACGTCTGGAGCCAAGGTTAATCTGAAACGCTGAGACACCAAATGTAGTTCCTATCGGCGCACGAATCTCTGCGGGAAAATCAGGGAAAGTTGCAAAATCCGCTCCTGAAAGGGCCGTAGATTCTGCAAATTGTGATCCCAATAATTGAACACCGTCTCCGGAGTCTCCGGCGAAGCGGATAGTGATGGATTTTTGATCAGGTATGATAGTGGTCATGACGAGCCGACATCCGTGATAATAGTATGATGAGTATAGTATGGCTGCCTTTCGGCTAAACCGCTATATAGGCGAACAATAAGAACGGCGAAAGCCTGCAATCGGGGTTATTAGCAACGAATAAGCTGATTTATCAAACTAGGATGGTAATCAGCCCCGGAGCACTCCTTTTTGTAAGGAAAACTAATGTTAAATCACCCATCAAATTTGTGTGA
>CAZGVP010000467.1:0-2521 GCA_964529135.1 uncultured Caulobacterales bacterium
GAGCGTTATACCCTCCTGTTTACGCCGTTCTCCAAGACGCGGGAAAAGTTCGTAGATTTGAGCGAGTGACCAGCCGACCGGTTCTACAATCTGGGCAAGTTTGATATTTTCCTCAACTGTCAGACCGGGAATAATTCTTCGATCTTCCGGGACCATTCCGATCCCGGCAACTGCCGCCTCGTGACTTTTCATCTCATGAATAGCTTTACCATCAAGCCAGATTTTGCCTTTTTGCAATTCCGGTTCGTCCAGTCTGGCGATGCTGCGCAAGGTTGATGTTTTGCCAGCTCCATTGCGGCCTAACAAGGCCAGTATTTCGCCTTCCTTTACGGCGAAGCTAACCCCCTGAACAATGTAACTCTCACCGTAGTAAGAGTGAATATCTTCACACGAGAAGTAAGCAGGCGACACACCTGCGTTATTAGCTGCGTCGCTCAATGTGCACCCCCAAGATAGGCTTCCTGAACTTTGGGATTTCCTTTTATGTTCTCGGGCGCATCTTCAACAATCACGGTACCCTGCGCCAGAACACTAATTTTGTCTGCCAAACTGAAAACTACATGCATATCGTGTTCAATAATCACCATGGTGACACCGCGGCTACTGCTGATATGTTTGAGTACGTCAATTGTATTGTTGGTATCTGCGCGACTCATACCCGCAGTCGGCTCATCGAGTAACAATAGTTTCGGCTTCTGTACGAGCCCCATTGCCATTTCGAGGCGACGTTTATCACCGCGTGACATGGACGACGCTGTCATATCCAGCTGATCGCCAAGACCGATATCTTCGAGTACCTCCTCCGCACTGTCCCGAATTTCGGCTTCCTTGGCCATTCTTTTCCACGGTGAAAACTTAAACGCCCCATCTCTGTCAGCCAATGCTGGAATCATCACGTTTTCAATCACCGTCAGCTCATCAAAAATCTCCGGGGTTTGAAAGACGCGAGACACTCCAGCCTGGTTTATTTTGTGTGGCGATTTGCCAAGTAAGCTTTGACCATTGAACACTACGCTACCAGTGTCCGGAATCAGTCGACCAACGAACACATTTAAAAGCGTTGATTTGCCAGCACCATTTGGACCGATAATGGCATGAACGCCACCATCAACAACATTCAGGTTCACATCGTCAAGAGCTTGCAGACCGCCAAAGCGCTTATTAATACCCTGCACTTCTAACAAAGTCATGTTATCTATCCAACCCTGCTGCTGCGTTTGAAAATACGTCTGCCAAGGCCAATCAGACCACCGATCAAACCACCAGGCAGAAAAATAACAATCAGCATAAATAGTGCCCCGAGGGTAAGATGCCAACCTTTGCCAACAAACGGATGTACAATGGTAACCATGAAATCTTCAAGTCCCTGAGGCATAAACGAAAACCACTGATGCAGTAAGTTATCGTTGATCTTTGAAAAGATATTCTCAAAATATTTGATCATACCCGCACCAATCAACGGCCCCAGTAACGTCCCTACACCGCCGAGTATGGTCATCAACACAACCTCACCTGAAGCCGTCCACTGCATACGCTCTGCACCAGCAAGCGGATCCATAGCGACCATCAAGCCACCCGCAAGCCCTGCATACATTCCGGAAATCACAAATGCTGCCAATGTGTAAGGGCGCGGATTAATGCCGGTATAACTTAGACGTTGATTGTTAGATTTGACCGCTTTAAGCATCATGCCAAAGGGCGAGCGAAATATTCTTATTGACACATAAAAAGCAATTAACATTATGAACGCACATAAATAATAACCTGCGTTAAACGTCCACAGCCAATCCCCCATCATAACTTCTTTGCTGTGCCGCATCTCTAAACCGAACAGAGAAGGTGCCGGTATGTTACCGGTACTGACTGCACTATCGAGAATTCGAGGATCTTTCAATGTAGTTTGCAAACCAGTTTCACCACCGGTAATCGGCGTTAACACCGACGCTGCAAGCGCAAAAGACATCTGTGCGAAGGCAAGCGTTAGTATAGAAAAATATATCCCGGAGCGCCGCAGCGATATAAAACCAATAATCAGTGAAAACAAACCCGCAACAAGCGTCGATACAATTATTGCAGGTATGACGTTAATCGTTAAAAGCTTAAGCATCCACACCGCTGCATAGGACCCCGCTCCCAGAAAGGCGGCATGTCCAAAGCTTAAGTATCCCGTCAGCCCAAATAAAATATTAAAGCCAATCGCAAAAATACCAAAGATCATGAATCGCTGCATCAGATCAGGATAGCCACCGTTGAACTGTGCAAACGCTGAACCCTCAGGAAACGGGTTCATGAGTATTGGTGCTGCAGCTAACAGGAACACAACAAATAGCAGGAGCAAAAAATCGTTTCGATTTAATCCCAACACGATAATTACTCCATCACGCCTTTGCGGCCCAGCAATCCACGCGGGCGAGCAAGAAGAATCAAAATAGCCGCAAGATATATAACGACCTGGTTGATACCAGGAATCACTTCGATGACTTCTCGCATCGACGCAAAACTTTCTAGTATACCCAGTACA
>CAZGVP010000468.1:0-2515 GCA_964529135.1 uncultured Caulobacterales bacterium
CATCCTCATTATGCAGGTGTGACCCGGACCAATTCTGAATTGGTGGGCGATGAAGTTATTCAAGCCCCGATGGATGTGGCTGGCAAGGAAGATATCCCTGCGTTGATTGATGATGAAACATCTTGCGTGATCGTTCAAACGCCCGATGTGTTTGGTAATATTCGTGATCTCACGCCGATAGCGCAGGCCGCCCATGAGAAAGGTGCATTGTTGATTGCGGTGGTCACCGAAATCATCTCGCTTGGTGCGTTGAAAAGCCCGGGTAGCATGGGGGCTGATATAGTTGTGGCTGAAGGGCAATCGATTGGTAATGGTCTTAATTTTGGTGGTCCATATGTAGGGCTTTTTGCGACGCGTCAAAAATATGTTCGTCAGATGCCAGGAAGGTTATGCGGTGAAACGCTGGACGCAGATGGTAAACGTGGTTTCGTATTGACGCTTTCTACTCGCGAACAACATATTCGCCGGGATAAAGCGAAGTCGAATATCTGTACCAATTCCGGTTTGTGCTGTCTTGCTTTCACGGTGCATATGACTTTGCTGGGTGAGGTTGGTTTGCGAAAACTTGCCATGTTAAATCATCACGCTGCATGCAAGACTGCAGATGCTTTGGCTGCTATTCCTGGTGTTGAGATTATCAATCAATCTTATTTCAATGAATTCACTGTGCGCTTGCCTAAAGTTGCTAGTGATGTAGTAGATGCTCTTGTAGAGAAAGATATTCTGGCTGGAATTCCTGTTGATCGGTTGTGGGTAGATATTCCTGAGGCGAAGAATTTGCTAACAGTTGCGGCAACGGAATGTGTTACGGATGAGGATATTGATTTGCTTGCTGAGAGTTTGAAGGAGGCGCTGTAAGATGGGAATGAATGTACAAGGTCGACCGACTGCTCCAACAACTTCTCCCCTGGAGTCGATTGCTACCTTCACTGGTAATAAAGCATTGCAGATCGAGGAAGGGTTAATTTTTGAAACCGGTGATTTTAATGGCACTGGTGTGGATATGCCGGAGCTTCTTGATGCGAAGAGCCGCTTGGGTGGTCTCGAGCGTACGGATGCTATTGCGCTACCAGGCCTTTCTGAACCAGAAGCCATGCGCCATTTCGTAAGATTGTCACAGAAAAACTATGCCATCGATATGGGGCCGTTTCCGCTAGGGTCTTGCACGATGAAACATAACCCACGTCTTAACGAGAAGATGGCTCGATTGCCGGGCTTTGGTGATGTGCATCCGTTGCAACCTGAACAAACTGTGCAGGGTGCGTTGGAACTCATCGATACACTTGCGCATTGGCTCAAAGAACTTACGGGTATGCCTGTTGTTGCAATGTCACCAAAAGCTGGTGCCCATGGTGAACTTTGCGGGATGATGGCGATCAAAGCGGCGATTGTTGCTAGAGGTGAGGCAGCTGTACGTACTCGTGTGCTTGCGCCGGAGTCCGCTCACGGCACAAACCCGGCAACAGCGGCGCAATGTGGGTTTGAAGTTGATGATATTCCTGCTGATGATACGGGCCGTGTAGATCTCAAGGCCTTTCGTGCCAAACTCAGTCCTGATGTGGCTGGTATTATGGTTACCAACCCTAATACATGTGGCTTGTTCGAGCGTGATATCCGCGCTATCGCCGATGCCGTGCACGAAGTTGGTGGTTATTTTTATTGTGATGGCGCCAATTTTAATGCGATTGCTGGTAAGGTTCGTCCCGGTGATCTCGGGATTGATGCTATGCATATCAATCTTCATAAAACCTTTTCAACTCCTCATGGCGGCGGTGGCCCCGGTTCCGGGCCAACTGTACTTTCAGAGGCGCTGGCTCCGTTTGCGCCGGTTCCTTATGTGGTTGAAGAAAATGGTGAGTATCATCTGGTGGAAACGCGCCGTACCTCAACAAGGGAAGGCTGTGTTGAAGGCGCACATAGTTTTGGCCGGATGACGGCATTCCACGGTCAAATGGGTATGTTCGTACGTGCGCTCTCTTATATGCTGAGCCACGGTGTAGATGGCATTCGTCAGGTAGCTGAAGATTCTGTACTTAATGCCAATTATGTTCAAGCCAGATTACGAGAAGAGATGACCACCGCTTTTGATGGGTATTGTATGCATGAGGCACTGTTTGATGACCGCTTCTTGAAAGATACGGGCGTGGAGACGATCGACTTTGCAAAAGCCATGATCGATGAGGGTTATCATCCAATGACGATGTATTTTCCGCTGGTGGTTCATGGGGCTATGTTAATTGAACCGACAGAGTCAGAATCCAGACGAGAACTGGATCAGTTCTGTGATGCTCTGTTGTCTTTGGCAAAACGTGCAAAATCCGGCGATAATGCAGATATGTTTAAAGCTGCGCCAGTTTATGCACCGATGCGCCGCCTTGATGAGACGGCAGCAGCACGTAAACCCGTTCTTCGCTGGTCGGCTGATCAGTAAGTGCATTTTGGATTTTTATGATCTTGGTTGCAGTATTTTTTACATTGTAACCCATGGTTAAAAGAGATTCTTTTTCACCTCGAC
>CAZGVP010000469.1:0-2512 GCA_964529135.1 uncultured Caulobacterales bacterium
CAATCATCAAATGTTCCCTCAACCGCGATATTAGTGACATTCGGTTCATTAATCGTTGTCATCTGTCGACGCTGTACATCAGAGACACGACCCTTTGGATGTAGCATGAAAATACGCACATTTTCGCGCCCCCGGCAGGCCTCGATTGCTGCCGACCCCGTATCGCCCGAAGTCGCACCAAGGATGGTGATACCAGACTGCTGATCCTTGGTGAAATAGTCAAACAAACGGCCAAGAAATTGAAGCGCGAAGTCTTTAAATGCGAGCGTAGGTCCGTGAAACAACTCCAGAAGCAGGCCGGCCTCTTGAAGGTCTACAATAGGCGCCACGTCATTATGCCGGAACGCACCCCCATAGGTCGCATCAATCATGGCCTTCAGATCACCTTCGGGGATACAGTTACCGACAAATGGTTTTATCACTTCGAACGCAATATCCGCGTATGACTTGCCTTTTAAAGATGCGATAAAGTCCTTCGAGAAATGCGGGAGTTCCTCAGGAACATAAAGGCCGCCATCGCGGGCGAGCCCCGCAAGTGTCACACCTTTAAAGTCAAGAATGGGGGCATTACCCCGGGTAGAAATATAGCGCATGATCGTTTCTTACTCTGCTATCAGCTATCGTTTTGTTCAATGGCCCGGCGAAAACCGAAAAAGCCATAAACGCCCAGCAGCCCAAGTGCGAGACCATACCAGGTCAGCATATATTCGAAATGATCATTTGGAATATCGATGCGAACCTGTCCACCGATCGGATATTCGCCCAAACCCCGTCGGTGATCCGCGACAATACGGAATTGATAGAAATCTTCCAGTCCAAAATGCTCCGCAATCTCAAATATATCAGCGATATACCATTCCCCGCGTGCAGCGTTATTAACTGGTGTGAAACTACCCCGTGACGGATTGGTTAAAAGTACACCATCAATACGCGTTGTGACGCCAGTGGCAGGAAGCGGCGGCAAGTCTTCTTCGAAAGCTGGTATCCAACCCCAGTTTACGATGATCCATTTACCATTTGGATGCCTGACAGGTTGATACAGGTGATAACCAGCTTTTCCCCTTTTATCTGTCCCGAATACTTTAACAGGATCCGCGTTGACCGGGGTCGCATTGAAACTGAAACGGCGATATTCGAACGCCTCAGGCTCAGATATATCAACGGGCAACTCCGCTGAAGGTTCATTAAGACCAACGTTCAGACGGTCAAGCAAGCTCGACTTAGGGCCTATTTTCAAACCCTGCCAGGTTCCCAGCGCAATCAAGATGGCGAGCGCGAGAAGAGTTAAGGCAGTTAGTATCTTTCCCGGTTGAAATCTAGACATCGATTTTCTCAGCATCCATAAGCGACGCTTCCTTAGCGTCATACTGAAACTGCAAGGCAATAAGGGTCGCCTTAAATACACGGAGCATCCAAAGCCCCATAAAACAAGCAAATATCGGCCAGACGATGGCGTGGAAGAGTATCGGCGGCGCGAAGATTCCGTGAGTTAGGAACGCCAAAACAGCAAGCAAAGCCCCAAGGGTCAGAATAACAAATATGGTTGCACCATCACCAGGATCAGCTTTGGTGAAATCTGCGTCGCAGACATCGCATGACTTCGCAAGATCCAGTGTCCCATCAAAGAGCACACCTTCGCCGCAATGTGGACAACGGCATTTTAAACCTGTCCTAAAAGGCGAAACCGACCGTGAAGGTTCACGGTCGGCATCTAAAGTCTTATTGGCTTCATTGGAAGCCATTTATCAACCGCCCCAGATGTACACTGCGAAGAACAGGAACAACCAAACAACGTCGACAAAATGCCAGTACCAAGCAGCCGCTTCGAAGCCGAAATGATGGTCGGACTTGAAATGCCCTTTGTAAGTACGGCCTAAGCAAACACAGAGGAAGATAGTACCAACCAAAACGTGGAAACCGTGAAAACCTGTCGCCATGTAGAAAGTGGCGCTGTAGATGTTTCCAGAGAAACCAAAGGCTGCATGGCTATATTCATATCCTTGAACCATAGAGAAGAGGCCACCAAGAATAACCGTTAGCCACAATCCCTGCTTAAGACCTTCGCGGTCACCGTGGAGAAGCGCGTGGTGTGCCCAGGTAACTGTCGTACCCGACAAAAGAAGGATCAAAGTATTGATGAATGGCAAGTGCCATGGATCAAATGTTTCGATACCGGCTGGCGGCCATACAGCTTCGTTTTGGAACACATCCCAAAAGCTTTCTGTGCCAAGCGGTACGGCGGGATAGAGTGATGCATTGAAGAATGCCCAGAACCACGCTACGAAGAACATAACCTCTGATGCGATGAAAAGGATCATACCATAGCGAAGGCCAATGCCAACTACAGGTGTATGGTCGCCCGTTTCCGCTTCCTTCACAACGTCTTTCCACCATGCGAACATGGTATAAAGAAGGAGAAGCAAACCAGGATAGAAAAGGTATGAGCCGAAACCGCTTGCGCCAAACAAGGTCGCATCAGGTTTCATCGCAAACACCGCACCGATCATCATGA
>CAZGVP010000470.1:0-2501 GCA_964529135.1 uncultured Caulobacterales bacterium
CAGGACAATGGCGGAAGAGGCGTCGAATTGATCGGCAGCAAACAAAACGGTGCTTCATGGCCAGCTCCAACGAGCGACGGAGAAAGTTTATATTTTCAGGTGCGCACGGGGCCCAACGCATGGATTGGTCGACGTGATTTCATCAACGGAGACATGCAGATACGCCGTCTTAATTTAAAAACTGGTGCCATTGTAGCTGAAACAAATGGTGTAGCGGCCCAACAGCGACGCGCCTCAAGTGGCGGCGCGGCGGCACCAGAGATATCTCCCGATGGTCGCTATATGACCTTCATACGACGCATCCCTGATGGCAAAATTTCATGGAAAGGCCATGAGTTTGGGCCAAGGACAGCCCTTTGGTTACGCGATCTTAAAACCGGCACTGAACGCATCCTGATGGACCCGGCAGAACAAGATATGGTCGAAGGCCTGAAAACGTTACGGGTTTTCCCCGGTTACACCTTCACCCCAGACAGTAAATCGGTGATCATCTCACAAGGTGGCAAGTTGCGCCGTGTCGATATCGCCAGCGGCAATGTTTCAACCATTCCATTCGCCGCTCAAGTCAAAAGAACTATTTCCGAACAAGCCTATAAATCGCTGCGCATTACTGATGAACCATTTTCCGCAAAATTCATCCGCTGGGGCAGTGCATCACCAAATGGCAAACAACTTGCCTTTCAGGCAGTAGGTAAAATCTGGATACAGACATTACCAAATGGAACACCTCGCAGACTTACAAACACCAGTGACGATATCCTGGAGTTTGGCCCAGCATGGTCACCAAATGGGCGCACCATTGCATTTACCTCTTGGCATGACACCGAGCGCGGCAACCTATGGAAAATCTCCTCTCGAGGTGGACGCCCCACAAAAATCACCAAAACCTCCGGGGAATATGCTAACCCGGATTGGAGCGCGGACGGTAAAGAACTGGTCGTCGCCAGAGGCGGTAACTACACCGCCAGGCAACGCAATATGGCGGATAATAGCTGGTGGGATATAGTTCGCATTTCATCTTCGGGAAACAATGAAGCTGTCCTCGGCAGTGTAGATTATAGCGGCAATTTTGGCGGTCAGCGTCAACAATTGCCACGCCCACATTGGGGGCCCGATAACCGGGTATTTTATCTATCTGGGGCACCACAAAAAGATGACGCTTTTGGCGGCGGGCCGTTCTCAGAGCTTGTTTCTGTTCCTCGCATTGCGACTATTGACAAGCCACGCATCCATGCACGTTTTGAGCACGCGGATGAAGCCGTTATCTCTCCAGATGGATCGCACGTTGCTTTCCTTGAGGGAGACAATGTTTTTGTTGCTCCACTACCTTATGAAAGCCTTGCCGACAAACCTGTACTGATTAGCAAGAAAAACAAAAAAGGAATCCTGCCGGTTAGGCAATTATCTACCACTGGCGGACTCTACCCTAATTGGCGTGATAACCGGACAGTCGAGTTTAACTCTGCAACCACCTACTCAACACATTATCTTGATACAGATGAAACAGAAATAAACAAGATCAAACTGATGGTTGAGCGTGACATTCCAGATGGACGTATCGCATTTATAAATGCTCACATCATAACTCTTGACGACCGGAAAATTCTGGAAAATGCAACAATTGTTATCAATGGCGCTCGCATTGAATGTGTTGGCACTTGCGAAACAATCGGCGTTGACAAGGTTATTGATGCTTCGGGAAAGACGATTATCCCCGGATTTATCGATATGCATGCCCACCATTATCGTGAGTATAACGGCATGATACCTGTGCACTCCTATGAGAATGCCTCTTATCTTGCTTACGGTGTCACCTCGACACTTGATAATTCCATGTGGTCTCAAAATGTGTTTTCCGCCGCAGAAATGATTGATGCTGGCAAGATAATTGGACCACGAACCTGGTCCACGGGTGATCCACTCTATAACCGCGATTCTGCACGCCAGAACCTGCTGGAAAGTTATGAAAAAGCAGAACAAGATATCAAGCGACTAAAATCATGGGGCGCTGTATCCATGAAGCAGTATCTTCAACCACGCAGAGACCAACGCCAATGGGTTAGTGATGTTTCGCGCAAAGAAGGCTTGATGGTGACGTCAGAAGGTGGTGATCTTGCCTATAATCTCGGGATGATCATGGATGGTCAAACAGCATTTGAACACCCGATGAGTTATATGCCTATCTATAGTGATGTCACTAAATTCTTCGGTAAAGCAAAAGCTGTGTATTCACCAACCTTTATTGTCGGCGGCGCAGGCCCATGGAATGAAGAATATTTCTGGACACAAAGTGATCTGTGGAAGGATGAAAAACAACGACGTTGGCTACCATGGCGCCACCTCGTGCCACCCACACGTCGCCCCGTCCAACGTCCTGATAGCGATTACACATTCCCCATGATTGCCCAAGGCATGGCTGATCTTATTACCGAAGGTGGCTATGGCTCGATTGGATCCCACGGCCAACAACACGGTATCGGTTCACATTGGGAGATATGGAT
>CAZGVP010000471.1:0-2486 GCA_964529135.1 uncultured Caulobacterales bacterium
TCATGTTTTCGGCAAAGATAACTGTCCTCACTGCATACGCGGCAAAGACTATCTCGATGATGCAAATATCCCATATATATATCACGATGTCGTAAAAAATCCTGACGCCATGTATGAAATGCTCGCCCGTGTGAAACCAATCATTGGCGAAAAAACACCAGTTACAACATCCCAAATATGGCTTGAGGGCAATTATGTTGGTGGCGCTGATGAGCTTGGAGAGCGCTTAGGCAAAGAAATTGAGCCAGACCCACGGCGAGGCCGCGGCTCCCTCAGCCCAGGGCGACTTTTCGTAAAGTAATTTTTTCGCTGACGGCACCATTTTTATAGGGTACAATAGAAATATACGGGTATTCCCTACCCGGAATACAATTATGGGATGTAAACAATATTTCTGGTAAAACAGAATGCAAATTTAGGGTATGGAAATGAAACAACTATCACTATTACTTTTAAGAGTATCAACTGGCGCGCTATTGATTTTATGGGGCTTACTTAGAGTCAGAGCACCAGAAAATGGCGTCGGCCTTGCTGACAAATATTATCACGGCATTTTAAATGATGTCGCTATTCAACCAATTATCGGATATGCAGAAATCTTACTTGGATTACTTGTGATCATAGGTTTCTTGCGTATCATCGTATACCCATTGCAAATGCTGGTTCTGGGTGCGGGCGTTGCGTTGATATGGAAACATATTCTTGATCCGTTCGGTCTATACCTGCAGGAAGCCTCAAACTTACTGTTTTTCCCATCTACGACAGTATTTTTTGCGACACTAATACTGCTCGCATTTAAAGAGTATGACACATTGTCTATAGACGGCATGCGCGGTCGTTAACACTATTCGGATTATTACTATACCTCCGCATCATGGCAGAAAACTCTGCCTGATGCGAGGCATATAAAAAGCGAGTGTTACTGCCCGTAGAAAAAAATAAAAAGAAAACGCGAACCAAACGCCATGATTTCCCATTGAAGCACCAGCCCACAAGCTAATCGGTAAAAAAACCAACACAGAGACGATCATAGAATTACGCATCTCTTTTGATCGCGTTGCACCGACAAATACCCCATCTAATTGGAAACACACCATCACCACCAGTGGGCTAACAATAACCCATGGCAAATATCTAATCGCAGCTTGATGTATTCCCTCATCGCTTGTGAGCATAGAAATTAGTTCATTTCCAAACACTAGATAACCAACCATAAAAACAACGGCTCCACCACATGCCATCACAAAGCTACGACGAACAATCATATCATAGCGTGCAAGCGATGATTGAGACAACGCATTACCGATAACGCGACCAACAAGTGTCTCCGCAGCAATAGCTGTTCCGTCAAGCGCCAAACCGGTAAAAAGAAACAACTGCAACAAAATCTGATTAGCTGCGAGGGTTACATCTCCAAATGCGCTACCTCGTTGCACAAACCAGGCGAAAGAAAAAGCAAGCAAGAATGTACGAATAAAAATATCACGGTTGACGGGTAGAGTTTTTTGAAGTTTCTCCGTATCAAGCATATTAGCAACTGAAAAATTTAGATCCAGTAACCGATCTCTCCTCAACAAAACCAAAACAAAACCGAATCCAACTAAAAACCCAAACACTTCTGCAATGAATGTTCCATATGCAATGCCAACCGCACCTAAACCAAAGTGAAGAACAAGCATAATATCCAGCACTATATTAATAGCTGTCATCGAAAGGCCGGTTATCATCAAATAATCAGTCCGCCCCCGAGCGGTGAGCCAACCAAGGCAAGCGTATGTCGCCAACGCAAATGGCGCGCCCCAGATCCGAGTATAAAAATATTGCTGGGCATCGACAAAGGTTTTCGCGCTCGCCTGTGAGTCCAGCCCCAATACCTTAAAAGTGAATATCCCGATCGGGGCTTGTAATAAAACAAGTAAAATTCCAATACTAGCCCCAATAGCTAAAGCACGAGCAAGCGCCAATCGACTTTCCTTCAGGCTGCCCGCACCGATTGCTTGCGCTGTAAGCCCTGCAACACTCATTCGAATGAAGCCGAAAGTCCAATAGGTTAAAGAAAAAATTGTTGCCGCCAAACCAACTGCTGCTATTGCCAGCGGATTAGAAGACTGCCCTAACGCCCAAACATCAATCGCCCCGAGTAATGGAGTGATGGAGGCTGCAACCGAGGCCGGCCAAGCCAATTGAAAAATTTGCCTATATGTAACGTATATTGATTTATTTTGATGCGTTTTACTGTCGTTCAATGCGTTCTTTAACTCATTACTCATCGTCAATAAAAGTGAGCTTACCGATTTCACTTAAGTCAACGTGACGATAAAAACACGAACGTCTACCTGTATGACACGCTACTCCTTTTTGATCCACAAAAACCAACACTGCGTCCTGATCACAATCAATTCGCATCTCTACCAGTTTTTGCACATCCCCCGATGTCTCACCTTTACGCCACCGCGCCTGACGAGAACGAGACCAACAAACCACAT
>CAZGVP010000472.1:0-2479 GCA_964529135.1 uncultured Caulobacterales bacterium
CATTTAAAACTTCATCACTGGCAGCCATTTGCGGCACCCATTTCGGCGAGACAAATGCACCGGCCTCAATATTCTTCAACCCGATTTTAGACAGACGATCCACCAGTTCGATTTTTATTTCAGGGGGGATGATTTTCTTTTCATTTTGCAAGCCATCGCGTGGGCCGACTTCAATGATGGTGACGTGCTCACTCATCAGATAATCAACCTTGCAGCCAATTAGGTTTGCGTTTTTCCAAATAAGCCGTAATGCCTTCGCGCCCTTCCGGGCTTGCGCGTCGTTCTGCGATGCGTGTGGCGGTGTCCTCACGCGTTTCCTTACCAATTGGCTGGTATGCAACGGCTTTGATAAGATTTTTGGCTTCGCCTTGAGCGTGGGGTGCGCAAGCAAGAATATCGTTCAGTGTTTCAGCCAGTGTATCTTCCAGTTGCGCGCCTATGGCAACTTTGTGAATGAGGCCGATGCGCCTGGCTGTGATGGCGTCAAATTTTTCGCCGGTAAGAAAGAAACGCCTGGCATGCCGTATGCCGATAGCTTCGATTACGAAGGGTGAGATCACGGCAGGAATGAGACCTACACGTACTTCTGTCAGGGCAAAGAAGGCATCTTCTGCAGCAATGGCGATGTCGCAAGCCGCAATCAAACCGAGGCCTCCACCCATGGCTGGACCATTAACAAGTGCGATTGTGGGTTTGGGAGAATGATAAATAGATTCCAGCATATGGGCGAGGCGCCGTGCGTCATCGCGGTTCTGGCCAGCGGAATAATCTGCGACGCGCTTCATCATGTTAAGGTCCGCACCCCCGGAAAATGCTTTTCCAGAACCGGTAATAATGATTACGCGAACATTTTCATTATTAGAGAGCTGGCCCATCACATCGCAAATACGACTGATCATGTCCTCATCAAACGCGTTGCGCAACTCTGGTCGGTTTAGGGTAACCCGAGCTATGCCATGGGTATCGATCGAAGTAATAACGGATTGTTCGGCCATAGGGTCTGGAGCTCCGTGAATTGATGGGGACTGCTAATGTGTGAGGCTCTAGATGTAGCCCCAAAGCAAGAGTCGGGCAATGATGGCACAGAGTAAAATTGCAACCCATGCCGTCAGCCTCATCCTGAGACGGCCATACCATGAAGGCCAGACACCAAGGCTTGTTAAGGCACTATCACGGGTAAAGAGCCAACCGAAAACAAGGATCATGATAAGCATGCGCCAAACGGGGCCCAGAGAGAAAAAGAAATAGCCGTCTGGCAGGACCATCGCCCATGCAATCAAGGTCGCGATCATTCCCGGCAAATATGCCATGATGCCGGGACGGTTTTTGTGAAGTGCTTGCCCCGCACCCATGCCTGCCAGGTAAGAGGCAATGATTCCAGCATAGGCAAGGGTACCCTTCTGGATAGTCAATCCCATGCCAGTATTGATCAACCATGGAGATAGCCAAACAAGGATTGCTCCTCCTGCGAATGGCACAAGACCATAATAGCCAAGAGTTGAAAGTGTTGGCTTTGCCCCAAGCTCAACGTCTTGCTCAGTTTGCTGTATCTTATCAGGAAAAGGCTGCATGATCGTCTCCGTTAACCGATAAATGTAGATAAAGCCGCTAAAACAAAGGCAGTTTCCATAATAATGGTAAGCGGCATACGTACACCAAGATACCATTGTGGTGCGCCTGAACCCGCGCGGGTTTCACGCAGATCATCCCATAATAGTAACGGGAGTGTCGCGATAATGATTAAAAAACGGATGCGATTATCTTCGAGAAAGAAAATCGGCATGGCAAGTAGTAGTGGCCAGATACCACCCAGCAAATTCATGAATGTCGGACCATCAGGACGCATGACAGCAACACCCCAACGGACACCACCAAAGAATGTAATCAGGGCACCCCCATAGAGTAATAGAAAATCCTTGGCATCAGAGCCAAAATCTTCAGGGCGTAGCCATATGAATATAGTTGCGATGATTGGTGGCAAAGAACCAGCGTAAGTCATGAGAGCTGCAGATTGAGGCAAACCACTCCCATGTTTTGTGCGCGTATCATGGATAGTCATAGAACCCTCCTGTGCTGATCTCATTTATAATATAGTCATTCATTACGGTTTGTGAAAGGCTATGGAGACCGCCCAACCTGCGAATAGTGAGATCAGTACGCACATTATGCCGTAGAAAAATGGTTGATCATAGGCAAGGTCATATATTTGACGTCCAAGCCCGGCTTTACTTACAGAAAGACCAGCATGGTCTTCGCCGATAAGCTGTTCATCGAACCAGGCAGACACGTTTATGGTATAGTCACCAACGGGTGTTTTTGCGGGTAGATCTACTTCAACTGCGAAAAGGCCATTCTCTAGCATATTAATGGTTCCAGTGAATGTTCGAAACAAACCCTGCCGTTGACCAGATGCAAGCACTGCATCACGCATTGAGGCATCCATGGGAGTAGAATTTTCTGCAGTTTTTAAATCAACAGG
>CAZGVP010000473.1:0-2470 GCA_964529135.1 uncultured Caulobacterales bacterium
CATCAAAATCATCAAGTCCCAAGAGGCAGAAAAAAGATCCCTCGATATTTCGCCTGTTTTTTTAAGGTGGTTAGAGACGGGGCCGAATAACTAATGTAAGCTATTGATATATCTAATTGTTCTTTGCTGTATGCCTGCATGAATGGTAACCGCTGGTAATTCCATAATTACCAGTTACTTTCCAATGCGTTTTGATTTGAAAGGTTCGGACCGCGACTATTCTGAAGAATTATGCAACATGAAGGTAGTTTAATAGAGAATTTTCTTTGATTGAATTTGGCTCTATTAAAAAATGGCGATTGTTTTAGGTTACCCAGTGAGCTTGAGATTGAAGAACATTAGTAACTACTTTCCGAAGCTGTCTTCCGACGAACCTAACCTTACCTACCACCGAGCTATTGCAAAGGTGGTTGTTTTTTTGTTGACTGTCGCTGTGTTGATGGTGGCATTGGACAAGATCGCACTGTTCAGCAGGGTTGATTGGTTGATCTATGATAACTGGTTAAGAATAAATCAATCACAACCAGACTCAGACTTGGTGATTGTAGGTGTTGATTCAAGAAGTTTGAGGGAAAACGGGCGTTGGCCTTGGTCGCGAGCAGACCAAGCGAAGATTATTAACAATATTGTTGCTAGTGGCGCTCAAACTATTATCGTCGATATTTTCTACGACTATCCCGACGCTCGCGAACCAACTGGCGACGCGCTCTTGGCCCTAGCAATTGAGAGGGCTAACAATGTGGTACTCCCCATGGCATTTGACCAGACCGGAGAGCAATTACCGTTCAGCCAGGTGTTGATAGGGGCTGCAAATATAGGTCACAATTTTTTGCAGGCGGATGCTGACGGTATTGTACGTCGAGTCGAGCTGCGGGGCGGGGCCAAAAGAGCGCATTGGAGCCACATGTCACTGGTAGCATTGGAATCAATCAATGAAGCGCCATCGCCATTACCGGGGATCACGCGCAACCACTCCAATGATTTGGCAGGATGGGCTGGTGACTACGAAGTGTTGATTCCGTTCCATGGACCAGATGGAACGTTTCAAACGATGTCAGCAGTGGACGTGCTTCGCGGGGATCACAATAGCTCAATTTTCCAGGACGCTGTGGTGTTTTTTGGCACCACGGGGTTTGGTATGAGTAGCGAAGTCCCAACACCATTGTCTGGCATTTATAAAGCACTTACCGGCATAGAAGTTACGGCCAATGTCTACAGCGCACTGCGCGCTGGTCGTACTACCGATCAATCAAGTTGGTACGTTACCTACTTGATAACCGGACTTTCAATCGTATTGTTAGTTGGTATTTTTTTGCGTTGTAGACCACTTTGGTGTTTATTCTGGACGCTATGCTTTACAGCCGCACCGTTCGGACTTAGTCTAGCTTTATATCTCTTTGCCAATACCTGGTTCGCTCCATTGTTAGCATCTTGCACGATTTTGACAACGTTTATTGGATGGAATTGGCTTAATTTAGAGCGTGTTGATCCAGCAGCTGGAGAACAACAGCCACGTGCCACAAAGATCTTCATCTCTTACCGCCGATCTGACGCAGAACATGCTGCCGGAAGGCTATACGATCGGTTGTGCGATCATTTCGGCGATAAAGGGATATTCTATGATGTCGACAAAATTCCTTCCGGGTTGGATTTTCCAACTTTTATTAGGCACACACTTGACCAATGTGCCGTACTTCTTTTGCTAATCGGGAATCGATGGCTTCAAGAAGATGATGAAGGAAAAAGGCGGATTGACGATACAGCTGACTGGGTCCGTATCGAGATAGAAATCGCGCTTTCGAGAGGAGTCAACATTATCCCGGTGTTGATTAGCGAGGTGGAGATGCCGGCAGAGAGTGAACTACCGGATACCATAAAGCCAATCACCAGCCGCCAGTATCATAAACTTCTATCAGATCGTAATTTCAAAATTTCCACAAATCGGTTAATTAAAGATATTGAAGAGCGCGCGGGAATAAAAAAGAGAAATAGGTGGTTGCTGTTTAGATGAATTTGAATGGTGACTTTCTTTAGCCACCACGCTGGAGTAAGTGTACATCGCCTCTGGTTCGCAGGGGCGCTGACCGGCCAAAATCGGACAGTAGAGTCCATTGCACCCAACGACGTAAAATATGAAGGACTGAGTCATGAAAGTACCAGAGGGCTTACACACAGTTACGCCATATTTTACTGTTTCCAATGGGGATATGTTTATCGAATTTCTAGTTGATGCATTCGCTGGATCGATTGTTGTGACAAACCGCTACGACGACGGAAGTATCCAGCATGCCCGAGTTCGTATCGGGGATTCAGTGATAATGCTGAATGAAAGCAATAAAGACTATTCTACAAACCAATCGCAGATGCATCTCTATGTTGAAGATGTCGAAACAGTGTTCTCAAATTAGAAAATAATAGGGACAGTCATCGTAAAAATAAAAATGTGAGCCATGTCACCTACACAGAAAAT
>CAZGVP010000474.1:0-2468 GCA_964529135.1 uncultured Caulobacterales bacterium
GCACCACAATGGGGTTGTGGGGGTCGGAGGTTCGAATCCTCTCGCCCCGACCAGTTAGCGTTTGAACCGTATCTCAGAAGCATTTCCGCATAGATCACATAAGGCTCTGAAACCGCTCACATTTTTGGTTTCACTGCCAATCTCATTCCTGACTCTCAGTGAGTCGCAAATGCTGATCTTTTCATTGCACTCACAATTCACCTTCTTCGCCAAAACCCTGCTCATTCTCATCCCTTTCGGCAGATATCCATTGAAGATTTTCAATGACCTGTGCAAGTTGTTCTAGATTCGAACTCTCAAATAATGCTCGTAAAGGCAGTTCAACCAAAAACTCTGTCTTCACCCTGGGCAGCACTTGAATCGCTTTCAGGGAATGACCACCGAGCGCGAAGAAATTGTCATGCTTACCGACGTGTCTAACATTCAAAAGCGTTGCCCAGATTGCTGCCAACCCTTGTTCAGTGTCGGAAACCGGCGCTACATACTCCACTCGCGATATTAAATCTATGTCAGGCGCAGGTAGCGCATTGCGGTCTAATTTGCCATTCGGCGTTAGCGGTAAGGAATCAAGTTGAATGATGAGGGAGGGGATCATATAGTCAGGCAGAGTCTGCGTTAGGGTCGCACGCAGTGCATCCGGCGCTAACGGCTGACTGGCGACACAATAGGCTACCAGCTGTTGATCTGATCCTTCACCGGCCGAAATAACAACACAGTCGCTGACGGGCTCTATGCGTCGAAACGCCGATTCTATTTCTCCCAGCTCAATTCGAAATCCTCTGAGTTTAATTTGAAAATCTGAACGCCCCAATAGCTCGATACGCCCGTCACTCAGATACCGGGCAAGATCACCTGTGCGATAGAGCCGGCCCTCTGCAAACGGATTAGCAACAAATTTTTCGGCAGTTAGTTTCTTGCGGTTTAGATACCCTTGTGCAACACCTAAACCACCGATGCACAGCTCTCCAACTATGCCATCAGGGACCAATTGATCTCCATCCAGCACATAGACTTGGGTATTCGCAATCGGTCGACCAATCGACAACACGTCATCAATGTCAGTCACACGATCTATCGTGGACCACACTGTAGACTCAGTGGGTCCATACAAATTCCACAATTCACATCCGCGTTCCAATAGACTTTGGGCTAGATCGGGAGGCAGTGTATCGCCGCCACATAGCACCTTGAAAGGTAGGACTGGCGTCCAGTTTGAATCAACCAGGATGCGCCAGGTTGCGGGAGTAGCCTGCATGACATTAATCTTGGAGCTCTTCAACCGGCTGGTGAGCGCGACGGGATCGAGCGTCATCTCCTCTGGAATAATCTCCACCGAAGCGCCCACGACCAAGGGTAAATACAACTCAAGCCCGGCAATATCAAAGGTGAGTGGAGTCACCGCCAACAGGCGATCCGTTGCGAGCAACCCAGGCTGATGCTTCATCGAGTACAGAAAATTGACCAGATTGGCATGTGTAATCTGAACGCCTTTAGGTGTACCCGTAGAACCAGAGGTATAGATGACATAGGCAAGATTTTCCGGCCCAATTTTAGAGGCTGGGTTTGTCTTGGGCATATCTTGCAAGACGTCTGTCAGTAGATCCAGGCACACAGTCTGTTCGGTGGCCAAGCCCATATCCTGACTGAATTCGGACTGGGTTAAGAGCCACTGAGCATCTGCATCTCGCAGCATTTCTTTCTGGCGTTGATCCGGGTAGGACGGGTTCAGTGGGACATAGGCACAGCCGCTTTTCTGTATCGCCAGGAGACCACAGAGCAAGTCAATGGATCTGCCCAGGTAAATGCCAATGTTCTCGTCTGGTTTAACGCCTCGAGAAACGAGATAGTGCGCCAATTGATTTGAGCGTGAATTTAGCTCCTCATAGTTCAACACGCTATCCCTGAACTGAACCGCCTTTGCGTGTGGAGTTTGAACAGCTTGTAGTTCAATCAGCTGATGCACGCACACATCACGTGGAAATTCGGCTGCGGTGCTGTTGCGAGTATTAACCAGTAAATCGCGCTCGCTACTTCCTAACAAAGAAAAACTGGATAGTTTTTTATCCGGACGGGTGACTATTTGTTCCAGTAAACGCTCAAAATGAGACGACATCCTTTGTATGGTGGCGGCTTCGAATAAATCTGTGTTGTAGATAAAAGTTGCATTCAATTCGTCTTTTTTTTCAAAAATGTTCAACGTCAGATCAAATTTTGCTCCGCCAAAGGAGTTTACGCGCTTGCGTTGCAGACCATCGACTGTCAAACCATTGAGTATTAATTCTTCTCTGGGCGCGTTTTGTAAAACAAACATAACTTGGAAAATGGGGGAATAACCAAGCGAGCGGACGGGTTGTAATTCCTCTACGAGTTTTTCGAACGGAAAATCCTGGTATTGGTATGCGGACAGTGTTATGTCCCGAACTCTTGCCATTAACTCGATGAAATTCAAATCTCCGGAAAGATCAGTT
>CAZGVP010000475.1:0-2463 GCA_964529135.1 uncultured Caulobacterales bacterium
CCTTGCAGATTGGCGACCTGTCACTGAGATAGTCATGTTGAGTCTGCAAGCAATGCTAGAATCTATATGGGAAGAATATGATTTCACAACGCACATAGATCATATTATCTATAGCTGGCCGTGGTCTCCTCCGGATTATGCAAACCAATTTGACAAGGCCTTTTATGGCAGTAATAGATTCAATGCTAAGTCGTGTAACGTATATATACCGATTGAAATCACGTCACTTGCTTCGCCTTTCGCCGACAAAACACTTCTAAAAATTGCATTAGCGCAACTCAAAGAAGCCAAACAAGAATCACTTGAACCAAAATCTCTGGTAGATCAGATCAAAGACTTGCTCGCCACACATGAACCACAAAGCTTGAAAGCATCTGATATAGCAATGACGCTTTCCATATCTTTGCGGAGCCTTAACCGGCAATTAAATCGTCACGGCACAACTTTTATGAAATTACGGGATGAAGACCTGAAACAGCGTGCAAAAAAACTAATCACAGAGACCACTTTGTCTCGCGATATTATAGCAGACCAACTCGGATATAATGATGCCGCAAGCCTTAGTCGTTCTTGCCGTCGCTGGTTTGGAAAATCACTACGCGCAATTCGAAGAAACAAAAGCGCGGAAGAATAAACACCTGAAGGCCAGAAACCAAAATTTAAAAGGCACCGATAATTGAAATTATTGAGCAGCGTGCATCCGAGCTGCCATATCCGATGCTTGCGGTGAGCCTGAAAAAACAAACCCCTCAATGCCAGGAACATAAAGGAAATTCGTTAAACGCCCGCTCATCGGTACAAATTTTCCACCCCGAGATTTAATACAAATATGCGGCAACAAACGCACCTCTCCCAATGCTGATAAAGCTTGCTCACCCGTTGCCCGAAACTGTGGTAAATCATCCTCATGCAAAAGCTCGCGTGTGGTCATTCCAATAAGTGCTTCTGGTTTCTCGCCAAGAATTTCCTCTACCGCCGGGCTCACATAGGTGATGCGACCCTCTGGAGAAAATATCAGTGTAAGCTCGCGCGAACTTTCAATCATAGCCTTAAAGCGTTTGCCAGCCTCATTGGTTTCATCAACTTTCGCTTCCAGTACTTGCGTTAGATGTGTATTTTTTGACCTCAGGAAAATCGCCCTGCTAATCATACGGCTTGTTTGAACGGCTAATATGGAAGTCATTATTCCGTACACAATAATCACCAAGCTGATTAATGTTGCACCATCACCGCCCCAGATAAAAAATGTCGCCGCCATCGGCAATAGCGCTGGTACGTTAAAGGCCATCACGCATCGCCAACATGCTCCGGCAGAAACAATAGATGCAGCAGTCATGCCAGCCAAAATAAACGGGAGAAAAACATGACCGATTTGTCCATAAACGGCGAATATTGGTGCCAACATCCCCCAAAGGGCACCGTTCACCATCATACCAAACATATTATAACGCTTAAAGCGGTTCATTATCCTCAGTGTAGGTCTATGACGTTTTACTGAATACCAAAGCACAAAACGGGTAATAGCAAGAATCGCGATTGCAGCACCCCATGCGCTCAATGCCACATGATTGACCAAACCCCACCCAACAATAATGGTGATCACAGCATTAAGAACACTGGCCACAGTAGCCAGAGGAACACCCCTAAAAATCAGCGTTGCAAGTTCAAGTTGCATCTTCGACTTTTCAGCCGGCGACAAATTCTTATCGATGGGAGGCATCTTCGTTATGTTGGAAACCGCTCTGGATAATTCCAGTATCATAGTCGCTCCTTCAGTCACCTAGTGCATATTCAATCATAAACTGAGCCAGCATGGAACCATTGATGGTTAATTGGGTTCACCTGCGAACGACATAGCAATCATCTCACAATAATACAAATACATTAATAATTACATATACTTAAAGCAGTTTTCTGATAGTGTATATAGGTACAATTTAACTGCGAAAAATCAGCATGAGGAAAAAAACCTCACCTTGTGGTCACTTTTGCGATGAGTTTTTTTAACAAGCCGATATTGCGTCGCAACATAATTACAGCTTAAGACTGTTACCTCCACCCGAAATAATCAAATTGGATACCCCGATGTCACCCTTAAAGCTCTCAGATGCCCTTGCCCGGGTTAAACCGTCTCCGACAATGGCTGTCAGCCAGAAGGTCACAGAACTTAAGAGAGTGGGGCGCGATATTATTGGCCTGGGAGCAGGCGAGCCGGATTTCGATACACCTGATCATGTTAAAGAGGCCGCTATTAAAGCGATCCATGACGGCAAGACCAAATACACAACAGTTGATGGAATTTTAGAACTTAAAGAGGCAGTGGCGAACAAATTTCATCGCGACAATGATCTTAAATATAGTCCGTCACAGGTAACAATTGCCCCAGGGGGTAAATCGATCATCTTTAACGCGATGATGGCAACATTAAATCCCGACGACGAAGTTATTATTCCGGCGCCCTAT
>CAZGVP010000476.1:0-2462 GCA_964529135.1 uncultured Caulobacterales bacterium
GCCTCTTCATTGAAACAATATTGATGGTCTTACCGGCGCTGTTATTTATAGGATGGCTATCCCAAAGCGGACACTTACAATTCGGGCAGCTTGGAAGTAAAATGGATATTCTGTTGATACTCGCCGGGCCAATCACGGTTCTGCCGCTTCTCGCTTTTGCTTATGCCGCGCGGCGCCTGACACTCTCGAGTCTCGGAATATTGCAATATATAGGACCGACGCTTCAATTTGCCTGTGGTATCTATTTCGGAGAAAAATTCACCTTCGCTCATGCCTGGTGTTTTGGCTTCATCTGGGTCGGCATAATTATTTATAGCTTCGACGCCATCATCAAACATCGAACAATTAAGACCTAATCCCATAAAAAATGGCCACACAAGGCGGCCATTCTCTTAATCTATGTCTGGCGTATTAACCGCCTAGACGGGCTTGTAAGCGGCCTGAATAGGTGCCGCCAGCCACAGAGGCGACTATACCTAAAGACCAGTTATCCGATGTGCTTCCGCGGAATTGAACACCGCCGCCAAAGCCGGTTTCAGAACCGCCGAAACCATCATCATAAAGCGATACACCACCCGCAACCGTCCAGGTCTCATCTGCATTCAGATAGAGATCCGGAATAGCCGCAATTGCAGCGGCGCCTTCGCGAAGTTCTGCAATCGCACTGGCGTTTAGCGTAATCGCAGCAGCATTTGCGGCAATACCTGCTGTGTTCATGTCAATGGACGCCCTATTAGACGCAATTAAACCACTATTCGCATTGATAGCCATTCCATTAACAGCGATAGCATTTCCATTATTGCTAATCGCCATAGCATTATTTGCGCTCGCTGCACCCACATTAGCAATCGCGGTAGTGTTACCCGACACGGCTGTTTGAAGCGCACCACCATCAGAAGATAAGTCACCTGCGGCATTTGTTATAACAATACCTGCCCCACCTGCACCAATATTAGGTGCTGTGATCGTAGTTGTGGCTGTACCAAGCATAATCTGGTCGCTCATGGTTGTTGTTGCGCCCGATCCTATGGCTGTAGAGCCAGAGTGCGCCGCGTTAGCGCCTTGTCCTAAAGCTGTTGATGCAACAGCTGTCGCCTGTGCACCGTCACCAAGAGCGGTCGCGTTTGCACCCGCAGCATTTGCATCATGACCAAGGGCCGTAGCGTTTGGACCGGCGGCATTGGCATCCGTACCAAGAGCGATAGTGTTCACATTCGTAGCGCGGGCACCGTGCCCAAACGCACTCGAAAAGTTACCATCTGCTCTTGCTGCAGCCCCAACAGCTGTACTCTGAACACCAGTCGCATTTGAATTATGTCCAATAGCTGTCGTTTGTGTGTTTGTAGCATTGGCATTATTACCATAAGCCGTAGACACGAAACCGGTCGCATCAGCATTTGTGCCACAAGCAATGCTATTCGCACCTGGCGAATTGTTGTCATCAACCCCCGGCGGGAACGAGAGGACAAGATTTGGAAAGGCAGTCTGAGGATCATTAGACCTTACACACTCATCCGCATAGGCAGTTGTGCCGCCAAGGCTCACGCCCAGCATTGCAATGGCTGAAACGGCGCACAGACGCAATCCCGTATTCTTTAAATTAAACTTTTTTGACATTATAAACCCTCCATAGTTCATGTCATACGGCAACGCCGCGCCCAGCGGCCAATCCGCTGAGTTGAAAATACCATGAAGCGTGAAGGATATACGTGACGACAGTCACGTTCAGCCCGAACGCTCAGATACCTAATTAGTGACTATGAAGATCGCACCCCCGCGCACCCCATATGCCAGTAGAAGCAACTTAGCGACTGGTTAATTTTTAGTAAACTATAAAAATGCAAAAAATGACAAATGTGACAAAAATACAACGCTGACGAGAAAATAACTTACCCGAAATCTGTTTTATTGGCGATGAACCACCCTAATATATATAATGTAAACATGATAATAAGCTGTAAAAAGAGCAAAAACGCTCCATCCAGCATCATATTTTGATCCGGTGCATGTATCTGAGATTTAAGGGCTTTGCGGCGTTCAGAGGCATAAATTATCGTCGAAAGAATCGCTGCAACACCCACCACCGCTATATGAACCGAGAAATATCCGGCCAGAAAACACCCAAAAATCAATAGATATCCAAGATATTTCACGAAAATCGTCCTTATTTTAGTCTATTTTTGCGGATTTTGGCCACGGCCACGCCCTTTTGACAAGGCTTTTATCATGCCGCGCATGGTCTGTACTTCTTGAGCGGTTAATTTGGCCCGCGTAAAGGGGGCACGTATATTTTGCGACATCAAAGCCTGTTTCTCAGGCGGGAAAAAGAAGCCTGCTGCAGCCAATTCATCTTCCAAATGTTCTAACATCCTCACCAGATCATCCCTATCGGCAACCTCACCAATATCTTTTTGAAATAAGGGCGGCGGCGGCGCGCCCTCTGCGCTGGCCCAAATATAAGC
>CAZGVP010000477.1:0-2453 GCA_964529135.1 uncultured Caulobacterales bacterium
GTCACTCAACATGCTAGTTTTACTGTCGCCAGCTAAAACGCTGGATCTCGAAACACCCTCTCGCACCAAAAAGGTCTCCATGCCGCAGTTTTTGGATGAATCCCAAAAGTTGGTCGACGAGCTCAAAAAGTACAATAGTAAAAAGATCTCTAAGCTCATGAATATCAGCGATAAGTTGGCGGAGCTCAATGTCGATCGCTATAACAGCTGGCAAAAGGATTACGACCTTAGCAATGGGCGGCCATCCATACAGGCGTTTCGGGGCGATGTTTATTTAGGTCTGGATGCTGATACGCTGAGCCTCAAGGATATTCAATTTGCTCAAAAACAGCTGAGAATTCTGTCGGGGCTTTATGGCGTGTTGCGCCCGCTAGATCTAATGCTGCCGTATCGCTTGGAAATGGGCACATCGCTTAAAACCAAGCGTGGCCCTAATCTTTATGAGTTCTGGGGTGATCAAATCACTGAATCACTAAATGATGAGCTTGCTACTCATCGCAGCAAACAAGTGGTTAATCTCGCCTCAAATGAATATTTCAAATCAGTGAATAAAAAAGCATTGCAAGGTGAGCTGATATCCCCAGTATTTAAAGATCAAAAAAACGGCGATTATAAAGTCATCAGCTTTTTTGCGAAAAAAGCGCGTGGCGCGATGGCGCGTTATTTTATTGAACAACGATGCGATGATGCCAGCGAACTGCAAGGCTTTAATCTATTGGGCTATCGCTATAACAAAAAATTGTCCACCGATGCACAACCTGTATTTTTGCGCACTGAAAAAGCCGCCCTTAAGTATTCACCTGCAGCCGCCTAAGGCCTAATAACCCCAAAAGGATAGCGGGCTTAATAATGTTTCCCATTCATGATGAAAATCCCGCTGATATCATTCCGATCGTTACCTATGCGTTGATTGCCGCTTGCATCGGGATTTTTTTATGGCAAATCACCCGGTCACCTGAGCAGCAACAGGTCATCATTTATGCGCTGGGCGCTATCCCGGCAATCCTCTTGGGCGATATGTCTTTGGAAGATGGCTTGGCTATGGTGCCGAATAATGCCACTGTCCTGACTTCCATGTTTTTACATGGCGGTTGGATGCATTTGATTGGCAATATGTTGTTCTTGTGGGTGTTCGGCAACAATATTGAAGCTGCCATGGGGCATGTCAAATACGCCTTATTCTATGTGCTCTGCGGTATTGCAGCCTTCCTGGCTCAAGCCTTGCCTGATCCGGCTTCGCAAATTCCCATGATCGGTGCCAGCGGGGCCATCTCGGGCGTACTGGGCGCTTATTTGTTGTTGTACCCGCGTGCTCGGGTTTTGCTGATTGTGCCGATCTTCGTCATTATCCAGACCGTTCGCTTGCCAGCGATGGTGGTATTGGTCGTGTGGTTTGTGATGCAGTTAGCCAGTTCCGTGATGAACGCCGGTCAGCAAGGTGGTATTGCGTTTGGCGCTCATATCGGTGGCTTTATTGCAGGTATGGTGTTAGTGGGTTTGTTTAAAAAATCCGATGTGCCTTTACGTATTCCGTTCGTTCATTTTAATCCGTTTAATCGCTAAACGAAGGTAATAACATGATAGACGCTCGCGTTTTTGATGAGTTGGCAGAGAATCTTGGCAAGCTGCTTCCGCCTGGTGTCTCTGAAATGAAGTCTGATTTTGAGACTAATGCCAAGGCAGCAGTGCAGAGCGCCTTAGGTAATCTCGATTTAGTCACGAGAGAAGAATTTGATATCCAGGCCAAGCTTTTGGAAAAAACCATGCAACGTGTCAAGGTGCTCGAAGAGCGCCTGGCAGAACTTGAAAAGTAGTTTGTTGGCGCTGCGCGTTATTGGCAGACCGGTTGACTGTTAACGGCGTTGCTTACTTCCGCGTTAGATTAATTTTCATACGAATAAATCCTCTGACTGTTGACTTTTTAGCGGCCACGAGGGCATGCAGCTTTGGATTTTTTCTTGCCTGGGATTGGGCTTTCGATGTAGGCTTTAGCCTGACTCAACTAGAACAAGGATGTTCGAAATGTCATTTGCCACTGTGCAGTCTTGTACGCTCTCGGGTATTCACGCCCAAACCGTTACAGTCGAAGTCCATATCACCGGAGGTTTGCCGGGTATCTCTATTGTTGGTTTACCTCAATCTGCTGTGCGTGAGAGTAAAGATCGCGTAAAGGCTGCGATTATTCATGTTGGGCTTGAGTTTCCTCAGGTCAAGATCGTTGTTAACTTAGCACCCGCTGATTTGCCCAAACAAGGCGGGCGTTACGATTTACCGATTGCGATCGGTATTCTGATGGCCACTAAGCAAGTGCCGGATAAATGCGCTGAACACCTAGTGATGCTGGGTGAGCTGGGTTTATGCGGTGATGTGCGTGGTGTGTCGGGGGTTTTACCCGCGACTATCGCACTGGCAAAGCAAGGCAAGACGATGTTAATCCCAGCAGGCAATGCGGC
>CAZGVP010000478.1:0-2452 GCA_964529135.1 uncultured Caulobacterales bacterium
CGTAATACAAGTACATCGCCTTCGTCATTGATAAGTTTCGGCGGCATAGCCGCTATGCGCCCGCCATGGAAAAAATTCATCATAAAGGTTTCCAGTGCATCATCACGATGATGCCCGAGAACGATTGCATCGCATTCTTGTTCGCGAGCAACACGATAGAGGATACCCCGGCGTAAGCGGGAGCAAAGCGAGCAATATGTCCGGTTTTCTGGCACCTTATCGGTGACAATAGAATAGGTATCTTCGGTTATGATCCGATAGGGTAAGCCTGTTTTATCAAGATAGTCCGGCAATATATGTTTTGGAAATCCGGGTTGCTCCTGATCAAGGTTGCACACCAGGAGCTCTGCTTTTAAGGCACCCTGCCAAGCGAGATCCTGTAAGATTGCTAGTAAGGTATAGCTATCTTTTCCGCCGGAAAGGCAAACAAGCCATTTAGGTTTGCGTTTGGATTTAATATTCGATTGGTTTTCGGGATTGCATTCTTCCATATTGAAACGCGTTATTGCGTCTTGTGTTTGGCGTAGCAGTTTTTTCCTCAATTTTTTGAATGCAACACTTTGCTCTACTGAACTGTAAAGCGCAGGAGTGGAAATGCTATGATTACTATGTGTTTCGTCAGGTGGTTGTGTTTTAAGGGTCATTAGGTCTTTTATTTATAGTGTGCATCGAGGAAACTAAGGAATGCGGGCCAATCTTCTTTAACGACACCATGTGTGCCGGGGCGTATCCAAAGTGAAAGGTCTGCATCAGGAATAAAAGGTATCAGCTTTGCTTGTTGTAACCCTCTATTTGATCCATAGAGTTTCCATACCGGATCTGCACCGATTGCCGCTTTTAACGTTCCATTCGGGTCGGACCAGACGTCGCGACGAGCATTCCCTAAAAATATTGGTCTTGGAGCGATTACTGCCAACAGGTGATGTTGATCGATGGGCATGGTTTCTTCAATGCCGGCATAGGATGCATATTTCTTCGAAAACCAGTGCGGATAGCTTTGCGTAATCTGCTTGATGGATTCACCTTTTTTGCGGCGGTTAAGAGATGCGCCACCAGTGCCTGATTGATGAGAAACAACAGCGGAAATGCGATCATCGAAAGCAGCCGCAACAAGGGCGGCTTTGCCGTAACGAGAGTGGCCGTAGGTAATATATCCGTCTTTTCTAATACGTGGGTCGTCAGCTATTGCATCAATCATGCGGGAATATCCCCAGGCCCACGCAGTTATGGAGCCCCAACGGGTGTTGTCATTCTCGTGACCTTTGGAAAGATTACGCAGTGCGGTTAGACCTCTCTCGCTGTTATCTGGAACCAACTCACTGGCATAGACAATGGCAATGGCATAGCCACGGTCCAGAATGTCAGCGATAGGCGGGGTGCCAACATAGCGACCAAAAATAAATGTACCAATGCCACCAAGAGAACTACCATCAACTTCTGGCCTGCCAGTTACCTTGGGATGAGGTACAGCACTCCACCGGGGGCTAAAGCTTTGTTTCAGGATTAACGGTACTGGCCCATTAACATTATTCGGAACGATTAATTCAATGATGAATGGTTGGCTCTCGTTTTTTTGCGTACCGAAAGTTGCGGTCGCGCTCAGCGTTATTTCTTCTAGTGTTCCACGGTCGTCAAAAGCGTGAGTGTCTAGCGTGGTTTTGGAAATTATCGAAATTGATGACGCATCCGGCAGCGCGCCATATATGTGATCTTGCAAAGCTTGCTGAATGGCTGGTTTGCGAATGCCCTCCCATGTGCGCGTTGTGTTTATGGGTTGATTGTCAGATGTACGGCCTTCAGTATAGGGAAATTCTGCAGTCAGGATGGTGGGAGTTGCAGGGGTGCCAGATGGTTTTAAGTCTGCCCATGCCAATGTCACGCGAACGCACCCTGTTAAGAGGAGTGGCGTTATCATGAAGAAAATTAGTTGAGCCCAGCGCTGCATTATTAAATCCTTTAACTCAGACTTGTATTATGATTGTCCGGTGACCCGACAGGCAATATTCCTACCCCTTGGAACCTTGTTTCGCAAACTCACGTTCGTGATAGATGAGGATCAAACTTATGTATGCTTGGTAGGTATTTGCTTATCGGTGCGCTCAAACACTAGATAAGTCGCGATGCGCCCTTCGCGGATGGCCTTGGCTTCATATCGGGTTTGCGGCCAGTCATCGCGCCGGTCGGTCCAATCGGTCATTGTTTGGGCAGTCCATCTAAACCATGGTTGGTTTGCTGCATGCATTAATGTCCACGTGATGTAACCCGGAATGTCAGAGGCAACCCGGAAGATACCTCCAGCTTTAACAAGGCGGGCAGCCTCGGCAAAAAACCAGGGAGAAATCATCCGCCGTTTATGGTGGCGTGATTTTGGCCATGGATCGGGATGTAGAACAAACAGGCGTGACACACACCCATCAGGCAATGTTTCTAATAGCGGCCGTGCATCGCCATG
>CAZGVP010000479.1:0-2447 GCA_964529135.1 uncultured Caulobacterales bacterium
TGCGAATGGCATCCGGTCAGGGAAAGCTTCACCATTCTGTTCGGCAAACCAGGCGGCGATAGCGGCGTCGTATGAGCCAGTGCGGCTATAGGCCTTGGCAGCTAGCGCCTTGCGTCGTTCAAGCGTTGTACCGCCATGCTCATTAATTTCCTCAATGATGGCGGTATAATCAGCTGGGTCCGTTACAATCGATACATAACGATGGTTTTTCGCGGCAGAGCGAACCATAGCCGGGCCACCGATATCGATATTCTCGATGCAAGTGTCATAGTCGCTTCCTGCGGCAACCGTTGCTTCGAATGGATAAAGATTGATCGCGACCAAATCGATTGCTCCGATATCATGCGTATCCATTGCAGCTTTATGATCATCCTTGTCGCGTAGTGCCAACAGGCCGCCATGGATTTTCGGATGCAAGGTTTTAACGCGGCCATCCATCATTTCTGGAAAGCCTGTATGGTCTGCGACTTCCTTAACTGGGATACCAGCATCTGCGATAGTTTTCGCCGATCCACCGGTTGAGAGAATTTCTGCACCAGCGTCCGCGAGTGCTTTCGCGAGTTCAACAAGTCCAGTTTTATCAGATACAGAAAGAAGAGCGCGTTTGATTTTGATGATGTCAGCCATAGAAAATCCAAAGGGGGTTGCCGCCCAAGAGCGGAGTGTTGAGTTCAGTGTTTTTATGTACCTATCGGGTCAGGATATGTTGATACGTTCAAAATACCATTTACATGTCGACGCTGCCCCATCAGCTGGATGAATTCGAACAACAATCTGCTTGCTTGCACGCGGTTCATCGGGCCGGGCAAGATATAGACTGTCTTCAATTCTGGCCAAACCACCGACTGCATCAAATATCCATAACTTGCCGTTGCTGGTTTCAAGTGTTACCCGTCCGTCAGGGGACGCGGCTGCACCCACAGAAGGGTGGAGGTGAAACCGGATTAAAATCTCCGCGCCGTTTAACCGACCACGGTCCTTACCGTCAAGTGTATCAATACCAGAAAGTTTTAGCCCGTCCTGACGCAGCATAAGTTGGCGTTCGTGTTTGACGCCAAAGCGACTCTCATAGCCATCATGCTCAAGCGTCACACCAATAAGTGCATCATTCACGGTCCGCTCAAAAGAGACCGAGTTTACACCTACGCCCATATGGCCTTTATCATCTATTTTGGTCGAGTTTCGATCAGCAATTACAATCGTTGAATGCGCGGCCGTTGTCCGACACATATCAGCGAGTTCGGGGATTGGACCATATGTGGCACCCCTGCCCATATTGACGATGATTTGCTCCAGGCCATCCGAGAATTCGAACGCACCTGTGCTGGCGTGCGCGTTTTTAGACAAGCTGTCGACGGGTGGTGGGCCCGCATCGATAATGACGGTCGCATTTGTTGCGGCTAATCGCTGATATCCAGTATGCGGTGCGCTCTCAAGCGCCTTGCCGGTTGCTTCGCTTGCCGCCAAAATTGCTTCGGTGCCGTGCCCGCCGTCAGCACTTGCGCCAGAGAAATGCGCGAACTGACCGTTTGCATGCCGCATCGCGCGTACAAATGGCGCCATGCGATCCAGAGCTGGTTGTATCCAGATTGGTTGCTCCTTACCGATATCACGGTGAGCATTCCTGATCAGAACCAGAAGCTGCATTGCTTTGATGACATCTGACGTGTTGCGGCTTGTTACCCCACCATCAGGAAGCACAAACAGATCAACACTCATTTCAAGTGACTTAAGTCCCTTTTGGTACCATGCTGAACCACCTGGCAGGACAAGGCCGGCAAGCGCCAGCGCGCCTGTTGCATATAATTGCCCGAGACCGCTGGGTGCATCACTGAATGTGCGCATCAGGTGTCGCGCCTGGCGCGCCATCGAGTTTAATACCTTGGAGCGATACACCAAATCCATTGATGATAGGATTAGGGGGGCGTGCGAAAGCCAGTTGATGAGGCGACGGCCAAGATTTTCAGGGTCCCAGATACGATGTTGCCACTGGTCACCAAAATCCTCCAGCCAAAGGCGTACTAAAAACTCTGCAACTTCACGCGCCTGTTTCTGATCACCTACTTGAGCTAAATCCTGTAACCAGTGAAAGCGATGACCATATTCGAAAAAGGCTGGATGCTTATCGATCAGATTGATCCAGAAGCGCGCATCAATCGACTGGCTTTCGCTTGCGAACAGCAAATCGCCACCAAGGATTGATGAGCCAAGGGTCGCGTTTCCGGGCGCTGGGTCATCGGGACTTGCGAGCAACTGCACAGGATGCCGACCCGATAACCGGTGGCGATAAAGATCCCGCGAATAGCCCCATCCGCGAACACCGCAGCCAATCGCATGCATCGCCTTTGATAGGTTAGCCGTCGTTTCCATACGCTTTAAGGTTCGCTTGCTTGCGCTGGTTGCTTGATCTGGCACGGTGATATCTTTGTAGGCGGCTGTCATTAAGT
>CAZGVP010000480.1:0-2444 GCA_964529135.1 uncultured Caulobacterales bacterium
GGCGAGATGTGAAGCCATTTTTTCGTCTGATGGTGAATAGACACAGTGCTTTTTTTACCAAAGGCCGTTCATGCAAGCTTTTGCCTGTCTGCGAAGCATTTTCCTTAATTTTGCCGGTCGCCTTGTGAATTATGCAGGCTAGGGGATCAAGGGGGGTTACTTCCCTCAAAAAAGCTTGATCATAAAGCGGCAGTTCGCCCTCAGATAACCTGCTCGCGCTCACCAGCTGGCATTAGTTACCCCGGCTTCTCCGTTTCATTGTCAGAAGCAGCACCAACAGCAAGGACCTGAATGAGCCACCACCGCCAGACGATTGAGTGACACCACTGTTATCAACGCTGTCATCGCTGATAACCAATAAGTCCGCAACAGTACCACCGGTAAGAATATCGGCACCGGCAAATCTGATGTCCAGCGGGTACTGTAAATCCGCGCTAGGCACTTCGGTCTCTATCGTACGCGACACCCTGAATTGGCCATCGGCAGATAGATCAAAGATTCTTATTTGCTGATCCTGCAGAGAACCGTACACCCCGTTCCCATCTGCATACCGCCCGAAGTAATAAAGTTGTGCCGCCATGTGCTCATTATTGGTCGCTACACGCGGCGTCAGGGATTGGGCATCTCGCAGCGTATCGGATACCTCAAGGGTTTGTGTTTCACGCCACTTACCGTTATCGTCGCGTTTCACAACATGAACAATTCCTACACTGGTAACACTGCCATCATCCGCTGTATCTACACGCGTCGACGGTACCAGTAGTGTAGTGTCTGTACTGACCAATTTGCTGGAAAAGGTGTTGGACCAGGTGGTTTTCGCCTCAACGAACTCCCACTGAGACGCTTCATTGCGGGTAAACAGAGAAATTTGACCAACTTCTCCGGATGATTGACCGTACATTCGTTCCGCCACAAACAAGTCATTACCACTGATAGCTACGGATTTGCCAAAGACATCTCCATTTGTTGGCGTGTTACTTCGAAGTGTGGCCTGATGGCTCCAGTTCTCCTCGCCAAATCGTTCGAAAATCAAAACCACTCCGTTAGGCGCCGATTCCCCGCCTCCGTACAATCCTACTACCGCTGTATCTCCATCAAGTGCCACCGTGTAGCCAAACGAGGGGAGTTCCTGATCTTGCGGATACGACTCCGGTACGGGCAAGGTTGCGCTTTGAATCCATTGGCCGGCACTATCTTTTCGATAGACAGTCACATTGGATGAGAAGTCGGTGGGCCACTGTTCATGCTGCCGGTAACACGACCCTATCAACGCGGTATCCGTGTCTATTGAGATGGAACAACCGAAAAACTGGTTCGGACCGTTGCTTGCAGGTGGTGTCAGTAGACCCTTACTCTGCCAATTACCGGCACTGTCGCGCTCAAGCGCTACGACCGCCGGGCGGACACCATATTGCTCGGTCGTGTCTATGGTGGCCAGCGCATCATTGCTATCTGCACTTATTTCAATTGCCTCGTTATAGGGCACTCCGTCAATGGTTATGTCGATCACCCCTTCGATCTGCTATTCGGCCCTGGTCGTGTCAGGAACAATGGCAAGCACACACAAACCCATTACTATTTTATGCAGTTCAGGTATTCGAATCATGATTCACCTCTATCACCTACTGCCAGATCAATGTCAGCCGCAGTCTTTCAGCTCCGCAATTCGTACCGTTCAGAAAACCAGTTTGAATTGGGGGATTGTGTTTTTGACTATAGATTACTCACGCAGGTAACGATTGACATATATCAAGACTGCTGTCGTGAAGCCCATTGCATCGCCGATTCGGCGGAGCACTCCAAGGACAGGCATCGATAAAAACAGAATTTCGCGCTTGCATTCAAACTAAAATGGGCTTCCAGTCTATGTCGTCTGGAATGACCGCCAAACAATAGACACCCTCTTTTTTCCAACAATCAGATTCATACGTTCGGCTTATTGAGAATCGGTGTAATTTGATAAATAGATGCCACTCTTGTCGCTCTTCTACGTCTTTAGAAGATCCAAGAATGTACAAAGTGATGGAGCCAAAAATATAGCTAGCCTCTATGCCCAGTAACCGTGACTCCATCGATTTCTATCTCAGTATTCCGACCTAGACTTCTTGAGCCATTCCATTACCACGCCAATAAAGACACCCATGTGTATATAACCTATGGTGACTTCAGACATCACATAAGGCCACGCCTCCTTTGAAGGTGCAACATCACCGTAGCCAAGAGATGTCCAAGTGACCACACTAAAATATAGGCATTCAAAAAAATCGGTGGTAATATACCGCCCAGTAAAAGTTTCGTTAGTTACGTACACTCCCACATCCCGATATAGCAGTGCGAAATAGATTATCAACACTACAGTTGAAATAAAGTTAACCAATGCCGCAAGTAAAATCGCACCTGTTTTTCGAAGCTTATATAAAGAATAGGTCAGAAAAACTAAATCT